>NZ_JACBEZ010000040.1:0-29147 GCF_013391465.1 Acinetobacter sp. SwsAc2
GAGATTCATGCACGTGTGGCCGTATTAAATAAATTTACAGATTTAGGCCGACCTCACACCCAAGTTGCCACTTAAATTTAGATAACTTGGAAGAAGTTTAGCTTTTGAATGTTTGTGCAACAAAGCCTCCGACAAACCTCACAGGGTTGAAGTGCTGCCTTTCATTCGAAATTTCAGGCAGCACCCTCATACATTTAAGCGTCGGTATGAGCTGGTAGTTTACTCGCCAAAACATCTACTTTTTCAATTGATGGTGGCTCTGAAAATAGCTCATCGGCCTGAGCCATCAACGCAGCTGCAACCTTGCCAGATAAATGTGCTTGGCGACCCGCCTCATCAGGAAATGCATCAAAAATACCAAATGTTGTAGGTCCAAGACGTAAGCCAAACCACGCAACTGTCGCAGGTTCTTCCATTACAATAGGTAAACCGGCTTTAAGGAAAGCTTCCACTTCGTCTTCTTTACCCGGTTTAGCTTCAAGACGGACATATAAAGCTGTTTTAAGCATGACTAAAACTCCACAATTGATTAGAATTCAAACTGATTCTGTCATTGCTAATGTATGCATGTCAGAAAGTTTTGTTGTATAAAAGTTAAAAAACATCCCATAGCTGAGCCAAAATTTAGGTTTTTATTTCGACATAATGCTATGAATTTATTCAAGTTAATATCATTAACATTTGAATCAAAAAATCAAGATATGAGATGATTAAATTCAATCTTAGTTATATAAGGATCAATTGACTCTACCTTAGATTTATAAGCTGACCTCTTCATCTGGAAGTTATATTGCTCAAGAAGCATTCAAGAACAACATGCACATCTTCATATCTATGAAAGTTATTTAGCTAGGAATTTGCTGTGAAACTCTATATGTTTCTCTATAAAGCTCGCAATGAAGTAATAGCTATGGTCATACCCTTCTCTTAGGTTAAGTGTCAGAGGATATTCTTGTTCCAAACAAATATCACTAAGAAGCTTAGGTCTTAACTGTTCTTCAAGAAAATCATCAGCTGTTCCCTGATCGACTAAAATAGGTAAATGAACTTCATCGTTTTTGATTAATTCAATCGCATCATAGCTTTTCCATAAAGTTTCAGTTTCACCTAGGTAGTGTGTAAAAGCCTTTTTCCCCAAGGTACTTGGCTAGGCGCAACAATTGGTGCAAAAGCAGAAATACTTTTATACAGCTCAGGGTTTTTTAACCCAATGACTAATGCACCATGACCACCCATGCTATGCCCCATAATGCTTTGGACTTGGTTGGTCGGAAAATTCAGGTCAATCAGATTTCTGAGCTCTTCCACAATATAATCATACATTTTGAAATGCTGTGACCAGGGTGCTTGTGTTGCATTCACATAGAATCCTGCGCCTTGGCCTAAATCATAATCTGCATGATCTGGTACATCCTCTCCACGTGGGCTGGTATCTGGTGCAACAATAATGACTTTATGTTCAGCCGCATACTTTTGTGCTCCGGCTTTAGTAATAAAGTTCTGTTCGTTGCAAGTCAGTCCTGATAACCAATATAAAACTGGCAACTTCTCATCTTTGTCATGAGGTGGCAGATATATTGAGAATTTCATTGAACAGTTTAATGCTATTGACTGATGGCGATACACTTCTTGCGATCCACCAAAAGAAGCATGTTTCTCAATTATTTCCATAATCAATTACCTATGTTGAGCAAGACTTCATGAGAAATCGAGTAAACAAAGAGTCTGACATTCTCCACAGAGAATACTGATAAAGATTTAAAATGTAGGCAGGTTTGTTGAACCTATACATGATGGATACATAGATAGATCTGTTTTACAGATGATGTGCCGTTTTAGAGGATTCCATGCATGTCAATCATGATTCACATGCA
Organism: Acinetobacter sp. SwsAc2; assembly: GCF_013391465.1. Taxonomy (NCBI): domain Bacteria; kingdom Pseudomonadati; phylum Pseudomonadota; class Gammaproteobacteria; order Moraxellales; family Moraxellaceae; genus Acinetobacter; species Acinetobacter sp. SwsAc2. Next base: position 1,875 of record NZ_JACBEZ010000040.1, read on the forward strand.
TGGAAAAGTATAAGGTCTGACGGAATTATTCGTAATGAATTACAGTACGAATTGACTTACCTTCATGCATTAGATCAAAGGCTTCATTGATCTGATCCAAGCCCATGGTGTGTGTCACAAATGGTTCTAATTGAATTTTACCTTTCATGGCATCTTCAACCATTCCTGGAAGTTGCGTACGACCTTTTACCCCACCAAAGGCAGAACCTAACCATCTACGACCAGTAACCAGTTGGAATGGACGGGTAGAGATTTCTTGACCTGCGCCAGCTACACCAATAATTACGGATTGTCCCCAGCCACGGTGTGCACTTTCAAGGGCTGCACGCATCACATTCACGTTACCAATACACTCAAATGAATGATCTACACCCCAGCCAGTCATTTCGACAATGACTTGCTGGATTGGTTTATCGTAATCTTTAGGGTTCAAGAAGTCCGTTGCACCAAACTCTTTTGCCAGCGCAAATTTATCTGGATTCATGTCAACCACAATAATACGCCCTGCTTTAGCTTGACGTGCGGCTTGTACGACTGCCAAACCAATACCACCTAAACCAAAGACCGCAACACTATCACCTTCTTGTACTTTAGCCGTGTTATGTACTGCACCGATACCCGTTGTTACCCCACAACCCAGTAAGCAGACATGTTCGTGATTGGCTTCAGGATTGATTTTAGCCAATGATACTTCTGCCACTACAGTGTATTCACTGAACGTTGAGCAGCCCATATAGTGGTAAATCGGTTGACCATTGTAGGAAAAACGAGTGGTACCATCTGGCATTACGCCTCTACCTTGAGTTTCGCGAACGGAAATACACAAGTTCGATTTTCCAGATTTACAGAATACGCACTCGCCACATTCAGCAGTGTAAAGTGGAATTACATGATCACCTGGTTTGACGCTAGTCACGCCTTCACCAACCTCAACGACAACACCAGCACCTTCATGCCCGAGAATAGCCGGAAAAACACCTTCAGGATCATCGCCAGATAAAGTAAATGCGTCTGTATGACACACACCGGTATGGGAGATCTTGATTAATACTTCACCTTTCTTCGGTGGTGCAACATCAACTTCAACAATTTGAAGAGGTTGGCCAGGACCAAACGCAACGGCAGCACGTGACTTCATGGAATAATTCCTTATTCAGATCTATTTTAAATATGATTTTAGAATCTTGGCGATTTCAGCCAATTCTTCTTTTCGTTGTTGTTCTGTGGTTTCACCTGATACTAATGTGTCCTTTAAATGAACCTCCAACATTTCATTCATCAAACCATTAATAGCACCACGCACAGAGCATATTTGTTGCAGAATTGCACCACATTCCACATTGTCTTCTAACGCTTTTTCAATCGCTTGCGTCTGACCTTTGATCTTTCTGACGCGTAGAAGAATCTTTTTTTTGTCTTCAACCTGATTAGGCATCAGACCTCCTTATTTGCTAGCATTAATACTATAGTACCCCATAGTATAAAAAAAGCAATAATTTTTATAAATCGAAAAATCAAAAAGATCTTTAGCGAAAATTTTCTATCCCTGTTTTTAGTTTTTTTAAATTAACATCATAGAGCTTATGCGAAAGTCACAAAAAAAATGGGACTTTTAGCTCCCATTTTTATTTTGGCTCATGTTCTTTGTAATGCTGGGACCTTTTAGAATTATGTTTCCAACTTTTAGCCACTTTGTAGATATTTTGAACGTTTCAAGCCTTAAAAATACTACCAACAGTTTAGGTTAAACCGCCTTTACAGACTGTACTAGAATATTTTTAATGAGCGTATGATATTTATTATTCACTATTTAGGAATTATTAAATCCTATAAATATCATTTATTGGATTAATTTACTTTGGTACTGTGCATATCATCCCCCAGTTAAGAATAAGGAACAACTATGAATAAGATGATGAATGCGCTTATCCTAGAAAATTTTGGTGATCATGAATTTAAAAGTGTAGAACTCCCTATACCTCACCCTGAAGCTGGGCAAGTTCTGGTACGTATTCATGCGAGTGGCGTAAACCCTATTGATTATAAAATTCGTCTTGGTGAAGCACCATATGCTATGCCAGAGCTTCCTGCCGTGTTGGGAACAGATATGGCTGGGGTTGTAACTGCTGTTGGTGAAGGTGTCACCGACTTCAACGTCGGGGATGAAGTTTACGGTCTGATTGGTGGCGTTCGTGGTCTTCAAGGATCTTTAGCAGAATATGTTGTAGCAGATGCTGATCTGATCGCATTAAAGCCACGGAATATCTCTATGCGTGAGGCAGCAGTACTACCATTGACGTTCCTCACCGCTTGGGAAGGTTTAGTGGATAATGCGAAGGTCCAACCAGGGCAAACTGTACTGGTTCAGGGTGGTGCTGGTGGCGTTGGTTATATGGTGGTTCAGCTTGCAAAAGCACTTGATGCAAATGTTTGGGCGACTGGTCGTACAGCTGATCAATCACTGATTTCAGAACTCGGTGCAACACCTCTCGATTACACAACAGCATCTTCCGATGACATTATTGCTGCAAGCCCTGAGGGTCAAGGTTTTAACATTGTTTACGACACTGTGGGTGGTCCAGTACTCGATGCTTCACTTTCCATGACAACTCACTATGGCCACATTACCAGCTGTGCTGCATTTGGTAATCATAATTTAGCGAGTTCATCTCTACGGTGTGCCACAGTGTCTGGCGTATTCGTCCTAATGCCGATGTTAACAGGCAATCGCCGTGCTCATCATGGTGATATCCTTAAGATCGCGACTCGTCTTGTTGAGGAAGGTAAACTGCGTCCTATTGTTGATCCTCGTCATTTTACTCTAGACCAAGCGATTGAGGCTCATGATGCTGTTCAAGATCGCTCTGCCAATATTAAGGTCGTGATTGATGTCATTTAACGCACTTCAGGCCAAGACTTGGCGCTTCAATAGTATTGGAGATACAGACGTTCTGACATTAGAAACACTTCCTGTTGCTTTACCAGCCGCAGGAGAAGTTCTAATCCAGATGAAAACGATCGGACTCAACCGGGCTGATGTAATGTTTCGGCGTGGTACTTATATTCAAAAGGCAGTATTTCCTTCTCGTCTGGGATATGAGGGAGCAGGCATAGTTCTTGCGATAGGTGAAGGTGTACGCCAATTTTCTCCAGGAGATGCAGTATCGATTCTTCCGACTGACAATCTAGCCAAATATGGGACATATGCGGACAAGCTCCTGATTCCAGAAACTTTTTTAGTTCACAAACCCGATAGTTTAAGCTGGGAAGAAGCTTCTTCAATCTGGATGCAGTATTTGACGGCTTGGGGTGGTGTAATCCATGCTGGTGGAGTTTCGAAAGGAAAAACGATCTTGATCACAGCAGCTTCAAGTAGCGTAGGACTAGCTGCGATACAGATCGCTGAAGCAGCGGGAGCTAAGGTCATTGCAAGTACACAGACGATAGAGAAAAAGCAACGTTTACTGGATCTCGGTGTTAAAAATGTTATAGCCACTGAAGATGAACCAGATTTGTATGAGGCGCTTGTTTTACGTTTGGGTGGAGAACATCTTGATGTCGCCTTCGATGCGGTAGGAGGGCCACATATTGAACAGATTGCAAAAGCGATGTCTGTGGCAGGAACTATGGTTATGCATGGTGCACTTAGCCCTGAGATCACACCATTTCCCCTTAAAGTTGCATTACGCAAGAGCTTAACCATGCGAGGTTTTTTGTTCCTTGAGGTTCTGCATGACCCTGTTCTAAGGGAGCAAGCCAGACGATTTATTCTTAGCAGTATAGGTGCAGGATATCTTCGTCCAGTGATCGACCGTTGCTTTAACTTTGAGGACATGCATGACGCTCAGCGCTATCTTGAATCAAATCAGCAAATAGGAAAAATTGTAGTTACTCTAGATACATGATGGTCTTATCTAATTCAGGTTTCTATACGGCCCAGCACTTCCACTAAGTAATCAAACAATGCTCGGATTCGCAAAGGTGTCGGGCCCCGCTGTGGACGATATAAATACAGGCGCCAAACGGGAGAGGTTTCCTCATGAAGTATCTGAATGAGCTTACCACTCCTAAGCCACGGCAAAACTAGAAATCCAGGCATGTGTCCGAATCCAACTCCAGCGAGAATCGCTTGAAATTCAGCTTCAAGATCATCTGTAATAAAACGGGGCATTGATGGCGTAAAGCTTCGACTTTCGGTGAATGTCCATGGCCAGTAACGCCCTGTTTTATGATCGACTAGTGCTGTTAGAGGGTATTTATCTAAGTCAATAATTTTTTTGGGCATTCCAACCTTATCAATTAACTCTGGCGTACCCACAGAATAAAAGTTCACTTTCGCCAATTCCCTTGCCACATATCGATTGTCCGGCAAAAATCCAAATCTGATCCCGATATCTATCCGCTCATCGATCACATCCGAGTGTGAATCTGTGAGCACACAATCCACGACAATATCTGGATAACGTGTGGCAAATTCTGCTAGTGCAGGTACTACCAATTTACGCCCTAACACAGACGACACAGTAAGACGGACAGTCCCACGCATTTCATCTCGTTTTTCCTTGGTGTCTTTTACAAACAAAGCATCGATCGATCCCACCGCAAAACGTGCTTGCTTTGCCAGACGCTCACCATCAGCGGTAATTTTAATTTGTCGAGTACTCCTGTAAAACAAAATCTCTCCGCGCTGCTCTTCTAGCTCTTTTATTGCCCGTGTCACTACCTGTGGGGAAATCCCCAGCTGAGTTGCTGCCTCTTTAAAATTTCGAGACTCTGCTGCGACACAAAAGATACGCATCATTTCCAATTTGTTCTGCATGTCCAATCCTGTGTTCTAGCAATTATTCCGTAAATAGGAATTCTGAAAGATAATATTATTCATTTATTATACCTAATAAGGCTGTAATACTTAATCCATCAAATATGATTGATAGATAGGTTGAAGGTTACTTGTATGAATAATATAGAAAATAAAGTTGTTGTTATCACTGGTGCAAGTAGTGGTTTAGGTGAAGCTACTGCTCGCTTACTTGCTAAAAAAGGTGCAAAGGTTGTAATTGGTGCTAGACGTACTGAAAAATTACAGGCTATTGTTCACGACATTCGTGCTGAAGGTGGTCAAGCTGAATTTATTGGTATGGATATAACCAAACCACAGGAAGTACAAGCACTTATTGAAAAGGCATTAAGCGCATTTGGTCAAATCGATGTATTGGTAAACAATGCTGGATTAATGTCTATTGCACCATTAAGTGAGCTAAAAGTTGATGAATGGGATCGTATGATCGACATTAATATTAAAGGTGTTCTTTATGGTATAGCAGCTACCCTACCTGTTTTCCAAAAACAAAACTTTGGACACTTTATTAATCTCGCATCTGTTGCAGGGATAAAAGTATTTAGTCCAGGAGGTACTGTTTATAGCGGTACTAAGTTTGCTGTAAGAGCCATCTCAGAAGGACTTCGTCATGAAGTTGGGGGAACAATTAGAACGACGACTATTGAGCCTGGTGCAGTTGAGTCAGAACTAAAATTCGGTTCTTCTCATAAAGAAAGTTCAGATTTTGTTACTGATTTCTACAAACAAGCCATACCAGCTGACTCAGTCGCTCGAGCAATTGCTTATGCAATTGAACAGCCTGCGGATGTAGATATTAATGAAATTGTTTTACGCCCAACGAGCCAAGAGTTTTAACGATTGAATAACATAAAATGGGAGCACCTCGCTCCCATTTTTACTATATTTTTTTAAAGCTAAGGACAAATCTATGAAAGCCGTATCGTATGTTATCAATAACCATGATGATTTTAAAAATTCATTGGTAGATATTGAAAAAGCAAAGCCTACGCTTAAGGAGCGTGATGTACTGGTAAAAGTTCAGGCAATCTCTGTGAATCCAGTTGATACCAAAGTGAGAAAGAATTCGTCTGAAGCAAATAATCGTATTTTAGGTTGGGATGCCGTTGGGGAAATTATCGAAGTTGGCTCAAAAGTTACCTCGTATAAAGTAGGAGACTCTGTTTGGTATGCTGGCGATTTAACCCGAGATGGTAGTAATGCTGAGTATCAAGCAGTCGATGAACGAATTATCAGTCTTAAACCAGTTACAGTATCTAATGCAGAAGCAGCAGCATTGCCATTAACTGCTATCACGGCATGGGAAATGCTGTTTGATCGGTTTCAAATTTCAGAAACAGAAGTTGGCAGTATTTTAATTATTGGTGGTGCAGGTGGTGTAGGATCAATTGCTATCCAACTCCTCAAAGCAAAAACAAATCTGACCGTTATAGCAACAGCGTCACGTGAAGAAACGAAATCTTGGGTGGAATCACTGGGTGCCGACCATGTCATTGATCATAGCAAAGATTTAAATGCACAAATCGAGACACTAGGCATTGAAAAACCAAAATACGTTTTCTCTACCACTCATACAGACACCTATATCAAGCAAATAGTTTCTCTGATTGCACCACAAGGTAAGCTTGGATTGATCGATGATCCACAAACATTTGATATTATGCCGTTTAAGACTAAATCTATTTCTATCCATTGGGAGTTGATGTTCACCCGTTCAATGTATGAAACTGATGATATTGAAAAGCAAGGTGATCTATTGCAACAGGTTGCCCAATTAGTTGACCAGCAAAAAATTAGAAGTACCCTCAACCAAAATCTAGGCAATATTAACGCTGCAAACTTGGAGAAGGCGCATAAGTTGCTTGAATCAGGTAAGTCAAAAGGCAAAATTGTACTAGAAAACTTCTAAAGCAAATTCAAGGTGAAATAATGACTATTTCAGTAATTGCGAACTTTAAGGCAAAGTTAGATCAAAAAGAAACGTTAGAAGCGCTTTTAAAAAGTGTAATAGAGCCTACGCTTAACGAAGAAGGATGCTTGAAATATGAGCTTTATATTAGTGAAAATGACTCGAGTAGATATTTCTTCTTAGAAGAATGGCGTAGCAGGGAGGATTTAGATATCCATATTGCCACTGATTATATTCAAAGTTTATTTGGTAATATCCAATCGCTAATTGAATCAAGTGATATTGTAGAAATCAAAAAAATATAGCTGTATTCGGACGTTATGATGAAATATTCTTCAAATTAACATAGGGACTTAGAAAGCTAAAAAAAATGGGAGCTATAAGCTCCTATTTTTTAAGATTTTTTAATTTTTGGGGCTTTGTTGCACAAATATTTGAAAGGCAAAGCGCCCCTAATTGAGCCAAATTTAAGGTGTAACTTGGGTAAGTGGTCGACCTAATTCAATAAATCTGTTGAGGACAGTTACACGTGCATGAATCTCATTAACTTGGCTATCAAACCTCCTTGCACTGAGTTTATCTCCTAATAATTTAATGCAGTGCATCTTAGTTTCAACCAAACTTCGCCGATGATAGCCTGACCATTTTTTCCATAGTGCCCTGCCTGAGAAGCACTGTTTCGCAAGATTAACTGTTCGAAGTAATTCATTTCGCTCTAGCGAGCTGCTTGCTCTTTGTATCTTTCCATGGTTTCGCATTTTTTTCTAGGTGGAATCATTGCATGCGCTTGCCGATCTGCAATGACCTGACGGCATTGCTTGGTGTCATAAGCTCCATCGGTATAAACAGAGTCAATCCGCTCATCTTGTGGAATCTGATTAAGTAAATCACCAAGCACCTGTGAATCACTGACATTATTGGTTGTAAGCTAAACTGCTCGTATTTGCAGGGTTTTATCATCTATACCAATATGTAATTTACGCCATTGGCGACGAAATTCAGGTCCATGTTTCTTGCGTTTCCATTCGCCCTCACCTAGAAACTTCATGCCTGTAGAGTCCATGAGTAGATGCAGTCCATCGCTACTTTTTGGTAGCTGATTACAATATCAATATGCTTTTGTCTTCTACAAAGCATGGTGTAATCTGGTGCTATCCAATTTAATCCGCAAAGTTTAATCAGACTTTGCACAAAGCCAGTGACCATACGTAAAGACAGACTGAATAAGGATTTAATCATTAAGCAGCATTGGATGGCTGCGTCGGAGTAGGTTTGATTTCGCCCTTGTTTGCCTTTTGATGGAGCATACCATTGCGTAGCAGGGCGAATTCAAACCAAATGGCAATATTTCCGCGACTCATGAGTGCTCGGTTATATGCGGGCCAATTGGTTGTACGATAAATTTTAGGTGTAGGCTTATTCATTTGAAAATTATATTGTGGGATAAACCTTAGATATAGGTTTGTGTAACAAAGCCGAGCTCAAATGAGACCCCATATTTAACATGGTCAAAATATTAGCTAAACGATCAGCTAATCGCTCATGAGTAGAACTATTTTGTTTCATCAATCAATAAGCAAATTTATGTGGGTACATAGACAGATTGTGTCATCGTTATCAATCTTTTACTCTTATTTATTAAAAATTTTAAATGTTGTTTAAAGTTCATTTTATTTCATTAAATAATACAAATTCTCATCTTTGCTGATGGGATGGCGTCAATTGAACTCAGAACCCAAGCAACTGTTTTTATATACTTTATAATAAAAAATATATTTCCTTGACCCAATTTTGACCCAACTTAGATTTAGTGCATTGAATCACTTTAATATCTTGTTCAAATCCTGAATTTGGATTTGAAATAGTGTACTCATTATACCATCTTTATAGCTCAACCAAAATATTATAATATAACATTACATTTTTGATATTTATTTTTTGATGTATTATTCAGAAAGACACATTCAGGGTTAAAGTTATGTTTGAAATTATTGATGATTTAAAGAAAAAATTAGATCAATATCGCCCTTTATCTCCTGCAATTGTAAAAAATTTACAAGAAGATCTTATTGTCCGCTGGACCTATCATTCAAATGCCATAGAAGGTAATACTCTTACACTATTGGAAACCAAAGTAGTTCTTGAAGGTATTACTGTAGGTGGAAAAGCGTTAAGAGAACATTTCGAAGCGATAAACCATAGAAATGCGATTTACTACGTCGAAGACATTATTCGTAAGGAAGAACCATTTTCAGAATGGCAAATTCGCAATATTCATCAACTTATTTTAAAAAATATTGATGATGAGAATGCTGGGCGTTATCGTCAGCAAAATGTATTGATTTCTGGTGCTACTACTACCCCTCCTGACTATACTTTATTAAATGACAAGATGGCTCAGCTAATCGATTGGTATAACCTTGAAGCATATAAACTTCACCCGATTGAACGTGCAGCCAAAGTACATGCGGATTTTGTGGGTATCCATCCATTCATTGATGGCAATGGTCGCACATCACGTCTTTTGATGAATCTGGAACTGCTTAAAGCAGGCTATCCACCCTGTGTGATTACTGTAGAAAATCGTTTAGCTTACTATGAAGCATTGGATCAATGGATGGCTTCTGGAAAGACTGAAGCATTTATTCGGTTAGTTTCAGAGGCGGTACAAGACGGATTTAAACCGTATCAAGTTGTTTTAGGAATATAGAACTATACTAACTTACATTTTTCTTCATTTATCTTTGCTTAAGACATTTTTGTTTATTCGGCCGGGATAGTGTGCGCACAGCAAAAAAAATTAAACCTTTGTTTATTAAAATATTTACAACCAACCTACTTCATTGTACCGCGAAAAGTTAGCAGGCTAAAAAATATTAATGGCAATGTATCTACATTACAGCTGTTAATGAACCTCAAGCTGCTGAATTCTGAATATTCACCTTGTATCATCAGTGTTGATAATCGATTGGCTTACTATAAAGCTTTAGATTATGGATGGCTTGTGGAAAACGAAGCTTTTGCATATTTTTATAAAAAATTCTAACCTCAATAAAATTATTCTTAATAACATTTCACATAAAATTCACTATTAAATACCTATACTTGAATTGGAAGTAAAACGCTGAAATTTAGAACCACAAAAATTTAGCAAATGCTTTTAAGGTAAATTTAGTAATTTTACCAATTATAAATTTATATAGGTGTATTCTTCAATGGCTATAGAATTTGTTTCCAAATCAAAGTTACCTACAGCGTTTGGTGATTTTGAAATTATGGCATTTCAAGACCAAAGTACTGGTGAAGAACATATCGCTCTTGTCAAAGACATGGATACTATTTCTAATCAACCTGTACTCGTCAGAATTCATTCAGAATGTTTAACAGGTGATGCTTTTGCTTCACTGAAATGTGACTGTGGCCCCCAATTACATTCAACCATGAAAATGATTAATGACGCTGGTCAAGGTGTGATTTTATACCTTCGCCAAGAAGGTCGTGGCATAGGATTAACCAATAAAATTCGAGCCTATGCACTCCAAGATCAAGGACATGACACTCTCGATGCCAACTTATTATTAAATTTACCAGCAGATGCTCGTAAATATGACATGTGTACTATTATGTTAGATTATTTAAAAATAAAGAATGTAAAACTCATTACAAATAATCCGTTTAAAATTAAATCTTTAACTGATTTAGGAATTAACGTTGTTGAACGTATTCCTTTAAAAGTTGGTTTAAATATTTTCAACAAAGCTTATTTAGAGACTAAGCAAAAACGTATGTCACATCTGTATGATAATAGTGATTTTTAAAAAGCAATTACTTTCAGTAAAAAAATCCACGTATAAAGTTCCATCTCCCTTTCGGGAGAAGGCTAAGATAAGATACTGTTTTATACTTAATTATTGTTTTAAAGAATACCTATGAAAGAAGCTGGCCTACTCTTTATTTTCTCTCAGGATTTGCGAAAAAACTGTGACTTTTTCTAAAGTCGCATTCATCCCCTTATTAAAAAAAGTATTGACAAGTGCTGAGCCAATGATAATAAGATCTACTTTATTGGCTAATGCTTTAACATGACTTTCATTTTTGATCCCAAAGCCAATTGCAACTGGAATATTAAAAATAGGCTTGATTTCAGCAATCTTTTTCTCAATATTGGGTAGATTTAAATGCCCCCCTGTTAAGCCATTTTCTGCAACATGATATAAAAAACCTGTCGCGCGCGCTGAGATTTGCTCTAACCTTTCAACTGGGGTAGTCGGCGCTGTCATTGCAATTAAATGCATATTTTTTTCATTTAATTGCACTTCAAAGTTTTCTCGATATCCATATGGAGCATCTAAAATCAATATTCCATCTATAAGATTTTCTGTATCGGCGACAAGTGTTTCGAAACCATATTGCATCATCGGATTTAAATAAGTCATAAAAATTATTGGTGTCTTGTCATCATGCAGCCTGATTGCTTTTACCAACTCAATGGTCTGTTTTACCGTTTGACCTGCACGTAATGCTCTAAGATGTGCTGCCTGAATGATCTCTCCATCTGCCACTGGATCTGAAAAAGGAATGCCAACTTCAATAATGTCAGCCCCAGCTTGACCTAATTGGCTCAACAGACGACAACTTTCTGCAAAATTAGGATCTCCAGCAGTAAAATAACAGACCAGACCGCTTCGATTTTCCAGTTTCAATTGCTCTAATTTTTGATCTAGACGGTTCATGCTGTAGCTCCTGCAAGATATTTTTTGACCGTGTTTAAGTCTTTGTCACCTCTGCCGCTTAAATTGACAATAATAATCTGTTCTGGCTGCATTTCTTGAGCAAGTTGAATCGCATACGCAATTGCATGAGAACTCTCAAGCGCAGGAATAATGCCCTCCTGTTGGCTTAAAAGCTGAAATGCATTTACAGCTTCTTGGTCGGTTATAGCCGTATATGTCACACGTCCTGTTTCAAACAGAAGGCCATGCTCAGGGCCAATACCAGGATAATCTAAGCCAGCTGATATAGAGTGCCCCTCTAAAATCTGTCCATCTAAATCTTGTAATAAATAGGTTAAATTGCCATGCAGCACACCGACTTGACCTTTGCAAATAGAGGCGGCATGTTCACCGCTAGTTGTTCCTTTTCCACCCGCCTCAACGGCAAACATTTTGACATTCAGGTCTTCTAGAAAAGGATGCATCAACCCTAATGCATTTGATCCACCACCAACGCAAGCAACTAGAGCATCGGGCAATTTATTTTCTTTGAGGAGTATTTGGTTTCTGGCTTCTAGACCAATAATTTTTTGAAATTCTCTGACCATTACGGGATATGGATGAGGACCCGCACCAGTACCTAACAGATAATAGGTTGTATCAACATGACTAATCCAATCACGTAATGCTTCGTTCATCGCATCTTTTAAAGTCCCACGACCTTTTTGAACACTTCTGACTTCAGCACCGAGTAATTTCATGCGTTCAACATTCATTTGTTGGCGCTGAATGTCTGTTTCTCCCATAAAAATGGTACATTTCATCTTAAACAGTGCGCAAACAGTTGCTGTTGCAACACCATGTTGTCCAGCACCAGTTTCTGCAATGATTCTGGTTTTCCCCATAAATTTGGCTAATAAGATTTGCCCTACACAATTATTGATCTTATGCGCACCCGTATGGTTCAAATCTTCTCGCTTGAGATATATTCGAGCACCTCCCGCATAAGCTGTTAGGTTTTTTGCATAAAAAAGAGGACTCGGACGACCAACAAAGTCCGTTAGAATCTGCTGATATTCAGCCCAAAATTCAGGTTTGTGCCGAACAGTATTAAAGGCTTGCTCTAATTCTTGAAGTGCTGGCATTAAGCTCTCTGGCATGTAACATCCGCCAAATTTACCAAAAAATCCCAAGTCATCAGGACCATTACCTGTATAAGGGGTTGTCATCTCATATCTCTTGCTGTATCCATTTTTTTCATCTTAAAATATTTTCATTTTTCTGATAATTGATATATTTTGAGCTTATGGTGTTAGAAAATTTTACAACATGAAACGCAGAACATTACCTCCCCTTAATGCTTTAAAAGCATTTGAAGCCGTCGCCAGAAATAAAAGTTTCAGCTTAGCTGCGGAAGAATTGTGTGTCACCCATAGTGCGATTAGTCATCAAATAAAGCAGTTAGAAGAATGGTTAGATAAAAAATTGTTTATTCGGCATTCCTCTACCATCTCTCTGACAACGGACGCAGAAGAATTATCTCGAGTTTGTACGCATCTTTTTAATCGTTTAGAACAATGTGTCTTTGAGTTAACAAATAAAACATCAGAGGTAGAGGTGGTAATAGGCGCTTCTCATAGTTTTATGGCAAATTGGCTGATTCCCCGATTAGAAAAGCTCGAAATAATCTATCCCAATATCCATATCAAATTAATGACGTGTAATGACTTAAAATTGTTAGAAAAAGAGAAAGTTGACATATTGATCAATAGCATCAGTGAGAATCATCTACTTCCCAACTTTTTGAATAAATATCTGTTATTTCCCGATAACATGGGTCCTATTTGTAATCGTGAAATAAATCCGCTTCATACAAAAAATGATCTTTTAAATTATCCATTACTTCATACCCACTCAAATAAAAGTGCATGGCATACATGGTTTAATCAGTCCCAAATTCACTTTTCCCCAAAAGCGAATGATCGCTATTTTGATAGTCTCAGTTTAATGATAGAAGCTGCTGTGTCTGGGTTAGGAATTGCGATAGCGCCTCAAATTTTAGTAGAAAAAGAAATATTAAATGGAAGGGTCATTGCCCCTTTTGGTTTTATCTATTGTGACTATAATTTTTATGCAATGGTCAGAAAAAATAACGAAAATCGTGATGTCATGAATATCATTCATTGGCTAATGACTGAAGAAAAAAGAGAAAGTGAAATTTAATCCTTAATCATCAAAATTCTATTCAATGTACTGTCTTTAGTACCTATCTTCACATTCTGTTCACTTTAGCCTCTCTAAAGTGGGGGGGGATAAACTGTGAAGATGGACAGTGAATATGAATCAAGTCAAAACGTTAATGGCAATTGCCTTATCCTTACCAGTGCTTTTCCTGTCAGGATGTAAAAGTGTTCCTCGTTATTCCTCTGATTATGCAAATGCCAGAGCGAGTATTCAGGGAATACCCTTAGATGATGCAAAAGCACTAGAAATCGGCACCCGCTTCACTTCGGCATTTAATACCTTGGGCACACCTAAATTCGTTGAAAATGCTGGAGCACTGTATGCAGATCAGCTTTTTATTAACGACACTCTGTCGCAATTTTCATCGCGTAAAAAACTGCTTGAACATTTTCAAGGTATGAACCAGCGGGTGAGTAATGTCACTGTCAGCCTATTAAATACTTCATATCATCAAGACTCTGCCTATGTGCATTGGCATATGGTTTATGATTTTAAAATGTTCGGGAAGACACGAACAATGGATTCATTTGGAATCAGTGAAATAAAGGTCAACCCAAACCATCAGATTATTTTCCAACAAGATTTCTGGGATCCGGCCAATGGTCTGTATCGTTCTTTGCCATATGTAGGAGGAACCTATTCATGGGTACTGCCTTTCAAAAAGTAGCCATAACCACTGTACTGATGCTCGGGAGTTTCGGTTCGTGGGCGCATGCACAGAGCTTAAATAAATGTGGTAATGGCCCACTCATGGTGGGACAAAAACAGGTCGGTGTGGCCAGTTACTTTGCGCAAAACTGTAATCAGCCTTGGCAAGGCCAAAACATACAGATGGATTTTACCTATACGCAGAATATTCCAGAATGGGCATTCAAACGTGCGGCCACACATCTACTCCAACGTAATATCAAAGATCAAAAAATTCATGCTGTTTTCAATCCAATCACCGATTTGTATCGTCCAGTGAAGTCAGGAGATCTATACCAACTGAAGTATATCCATGCCACACACACATTAAGCCTATACTTAAACCAGAAATTGCAGGGACAACTCCAAAACCCGCAGGCCCAGCAATATTTTAATATATGGCTAGGTCCTCAGCCATTTAGTGCTAAATTAAAACAGCAATTAATAAAGTAGTCTCTACAGTTATGTCTAAACATTTTATTTTGATGGTTGAAGATCATTATGAACTGGCATCTACCTTATGCGAGTTTCTAGAAGAGCATGGTTTTGTGGTCGATCATGCTCGAAACTTAAATGCTGCGCGCCAATTGCTAAAACAGCAACGCTATCATATTTTACTTTTAGATATTAACTTGCCTGATGGTTCGGGTTATGAACTATGTGAATGGCTACGAAATAAAGAAGCTATGGACCTCCCTGTGCTGATGCTCACCGCACGCGATACGCTGAATGACAAACTCAAAGGTTTCAATTCAGGCACGGATGATTATCTAGTCAAGCCATTTGACTTTAATGAGCTGGTGGTTCGAGTCAAAGCTCTGATCAAGCGTTCACAGGGTGAAGTCTCCTCTAGCCGTCTTCAAATTCATGATCTTATTCTGGACCCTGCAACACAGCAACTGACTCGTGGAGGACAAACTATTGAACTGCCCCCCATTCAATTCAAACTGCTCAAACTACTGATGCGTCATTCGCCTAAAGTTCTGACTAAACAGGAAATTATGATAGAGCTTTGGGGGGATCAAGAGCCTGAAAGCGATGCCCTGCGTAGTCATATTTATAATTTGCGTAAAATGGTCGATAAGCCTTTTGAGCAAAAACTAATTCATACCATATCTGGTGTAGGGTTAAAGATCACTTTAGAAGCTTAAGCTCTAGAAGCCCAGCCTTAATTTAAATACACGACGACAATCAGTCCAGTCGTCATCGCCAGATCAACATCCTGATGGGTATTGAGATAATACTGCCGATCAAACAATTCCACTCGCCAGCCAAGCTGCTTGCACAACTTCTGTACCAATTGCAGTCCAATGCCATGACCTTTGATCTCTAACTGCAATTGCTGCCCCGACAGTTCTTGCACCTTTGAGTTATTCGGTAAAGGAATGCCGACACCATTATCTGCAATCAATACTGTATTTTTTTGCAAAATGACATCAATTTCTGTGCCTTGTGAATAATTCAGTGCATTCCGCAAAATATTGCCAAATACCATTTTGGTCATCGACGGGTAAAGTTTACGTGGCTGTTCGTTTAGATCTTTTTGAAAATTTATCCGCATGCCTTTGTTATGGCTAACACTATCCAGATCTTGAACTAGATTTTCCAGACATTCTGAAAGCATAGTCGATTCAGCGGTTAAAGTATTGGTGGTATTGCGGGCGATAGCCAGTAGTGTGTCAACTAATAGTTGCATGTCTTCAATGGTGTTGTTCAAGCGAGTAAATGATTTATTGTCCCCATAGCGTGCCTGACACAACTGCACATTGCCTTTTAAGATGGTAAGTGGTGTGCGAAGCTCATGACTGACATCACCAGTAAATTCACGTTCACGCTGAATAAACTCGCTTAATACCTGATGATATTTTTCTAGCGCCTGCTTCAGATATTCCGCTTCCAGATTTGAATCAGTCCGTATGTCATGAAACGGTGAAGCCTGATTTTTATAATCTTCCCAATCAATATGTTCCAGTGCGTTGGCAAGCCTTGTAATGGGAGAAAAATAGCGCCGGGCACGACGGTTCCACCACCATAACATACTATAAAGTACAAACAAGCTGACCATCAGTGGTGCCATACCAAACAGCCAGACCAGTTTATTGACATTGCTTTCGCCAAAAACCAACAGCACATGCTGCCCGTCTTTTTCACCATAAACGGTCATGCGTTCCTTGCCATCGACAAAATGCCGATTCACCCCTTGCTCAAGTGACATATTCTTAAATTGGGAGGGTGGCACAGTGTTCCAGCGGTAACCATACAGGTTTTTGGTATCGGGCAATTCTGCGGCAGGATTACGTTCTAATCGCTGCCAGTAGTGTGACATTTCCTGTTCTAGCGCCGTTCTGAGCAAAGAACCTTTAATCACCCAGGCACTGAAGCCAATCCCAATCACCACAGACAAGGCAATGAATCCGATTTGCAGCCAATAGTAGCGGTTAAACACCTCACCCAGAGGATGATCACGTTTGTCCCTAAACAGCTTTAACATTGATGCATTCCCCGCTGGCCAATCCCATTGTTCAATTATACGGCTTTCTTCTTTAACAGAAAGTGGCCAATGACCCACTCGCGTCCATGGTCATAACCAAATAGCTCGGCACAGGCCATAAAGAAAATCCGCCAGCGCTGCCACCAGATTGCGGCATCCGCGCCATAAGTTTTTTCAAATAAGGGCTTTAGCTCGGCCTGTTTACCATCCATATTTTCTAGCCAAGCATTTGCGGTACGTTCATACTGCGTGCCCGCCCATTGCCAGTGCTGTTCTAGCTGTAAATGCTGCTGAAAATGTAGGAAAGTTGAGGCTGCTGGCATCAAACCACCACTAAAGAAATATTGCGACATCCAGTCAAACTCATTTTTGACTTCAAACGGGTAATGCAAGAAACGATGACAGAAAATATGACACCACAATAAGCCATCTGGTTTGAGCCAAATACTAATATTTTCAAACAGTTTTTTATAGTTGCGTACATGCTCAAACATCTCCACCGATACCACACGGTCAAATGACGCAGGTTCAAGTTGCAACACATTGACATCACAAGTGATCACATTAAGGTTATCCAGTTTTTTTAAACGGGCTTGTTCCTGAATATACTCGCGCTGCGTTGAAGAATTTGACACGACTGTAATACGGGCCGTTGGATAATGCTCGGCCATATATAGACTGAAAGAACCCCAACCGCAGCCAATTTCCAAAATATCCTGCCCGTCTTTCAGTTGTGCTCGCTGGCAATAGCAGGCAAGGGCAGCTTCTTCGGCTTGGTCTAGCGTCATATCGGCATGTTCAAATATACTCGCGCTATATTTCAAACGCTTACCGAGTACTGCCTGAAAAAATGCGGTCGGCAGTTCATAATGCTGCTCATTGGCTTTGTCTGTCTCAATGGCAATTTCGCTGTTTTTCAGCATGGTCAGCACATCCATATAGCGCTGCGCTGCCAATGCGGGGTCAAACCGACCTTCTTGTGCCAAACGTTTTTTGCTCAAGATTTTAATACCAGCACGAATCACTGAGTCTGGCACCTTGCCATTTTCGATCAGTTCTAAGGTTTTTTGAATCATAAAGTCCATGTATTTACCTACTCTTTGGGTGGCCACGGAATAAACATTGAAGTTCGTCGTTGATAGTCTTTATAGTTGTCACCACGGTGGGCGAGCGCCTGTTTTTCACTAAATGGAATACCTGTAAAGTAGTACAGGAATAGCCACATCAGCAGTGGATAAATCCATAATTCATAGCATCCTACTGCCAGACCGAGCACTGGATAGGCAAACCAATGCAGCCATTCAAAAAAATAATTCGGATGGCGCGAGTATTTCCACAAGCCCTGATCCATGGTTTTACCTTGATTCTGTGGATCTAGCTTAAAACGGTAAAGTTGCTGATCGGCAGTGCTTTCTCCTATCAAAGCGGATAGCATGATCATGCCCGCCACAATCACAGTGACCAAAGTCCAGTCATTCCACTGCTGGGTCGGAAGACTCAACAGCTTCAGCATTGGGTAAGAAAACAGTAGAGCCAAACCTGCCTGAAATATAAAAAACACCAGAAAACCAAGATGCTGATAATCCCCCATCGCTCGGCGCATGTTGGCATAACGCGTGTCTTCTTGGGTTTCATTGGCATAGCGCCGTAACAGATGCCAAGTCAGCCGTGAAAACCAGATCCCACTCGCCAGTCCCAGAAATAACCGAACCAACATCGGTGCACTGTCAATCGCCCAAGCGGCAATAATCACATTGAGGGCAATACTGAAACTCCAAGCGACATCGACCAGCCCTGCTCTGCGGTTATAGGTCACCAACACCCAGCTACAGAGCATGATGAAGACATTGAGCAAAAATAAATCTAGCAGCATGTCGCCCTCCTGTTTTATTTCTGCTTAGTAAGCACTGGCTTCAAACAGCAAATGCACATCACTGATCACACCTTCCCTAAAACCACCTTCGCAATAACACAGATAAAAATCCCACATGCGGATAAAGCGCTCATCAAAATCAAGTTGCAACACTTGATCACGCTGCTCCAGAAAACGCTGACGCCAACACTTCAGGGTTTGTGCATAGCTTTGACCAATATCTTCCAGATGTTTGAGACGAAGTTTTTGCTCAGAAGCCGTTTGCGTCATAACACTGATACATGGAATAAAACTACCGGGGAAAATATAACGCTTAATGTAATCCACCGTATTTAAAGCTTTAACATAGCGTGCATCTTCAATCGTAATCGCCTGTATCAAGGCTAGACCATTCGGCTTGAGGAGCTCGCGGCATTTTCGGAAATAAGTTGGTAAATATTGCTCACCAACTGCTTCAATCATTTCAATGGACACCAATTTGTCGTATTTACCCTCGAGTAAACGGTAGTCCTGAAGCTGTACAGACACCCGATGAGACAGCCCTGCTTCAGCAACTCGGGCGAGTGCTTCATCGTACTGAGCTTTGGAAATGGTAATGGTGGTCACCTTACAGCCATAATGCTGAGCCGCATAAATGGCAAAGCCTCCCCAGCCGCTGCCAATTTCAACCAAATGGTCCATCGGTTGCAATTGAAGTTTTTGGCAGATCAGTTCTTTTTTATAATCTGAAGCTTGTTCCAAGCTCATACAGGGTTCTTTAAACACCGCACTGGAATACATCATGCTGGAGTCTAAGAACAATTTAAAAAAATCATTGCTCAAGTCATAATGCTCAGCAATATTCTGACGACTACCATCAATCGAATTCTTGCGCGATTTATACCAGACCTTTAACAGTAACTGGCTGGCTTTTGCCACCACATTTTGATTCATTCGATCAAGCACATCACGATTACGCGCTAGAATACGAATTACATTGACCAGATCTTCACTGCTCCAGTAACCACGAATAAAGCCTTCTGCTGCCCCCAGTACACCATTACGGAACAGCAAATCGATAAGGCGTTTGTCGTGAACTTGAATTACTGCATGCAAGTCACTGTAATTTTCCCCGACTAGACCATTCCAGATACCTTTAAATATTAACTGACCATGACGCAATTTCAGCATATGGCGTAGGACTATAGGCAGTTCGGTATGCTCTCCCATTAACAGTGTTTTCATAGTCATGTCTTTCCTTTTTCTTTTTTAGGATGCCGATAAAACGGAATTTTCTTTTTCCATAAGCGCAAAGCATGTAGATAAATTCCGCTCACCATCCTAAAGGGCTCAAGAACTTTTAATACAGCATATCGATGTTGCTGTGAAGGAAGTGTGATGGCTTGCAGCTTAAATTTCATCGTGGCATCAAATTGCAATATTTCTTGTTCAAACAGCTGCATGTGAATCACATTTTGCTGTTCTGAAAAGCTAAAACGCCAACGGTAATCCAGTGACATCGACATGAATGGTGACACATGAAAGGCCTTTTTAAAGTCAAACTGGTGGCTCTGGTAAGGCGTATGTTTAGTTACATTGTGCCGACAATCGTGAATGTACACCTGACGTTCATTCCACGGTGTATTGGTGATTTCACTCAGTATAAAAATCAGTTGATCGGTCGTATCAAAGATCAAATAAAACACCACAGAATTAAAACGAAAACCCAGTGTGCGTGGTAAAGCCAGTACACGAATAGATGCAGCATGGGGTAAATGATAGTTTTCGTGCTTGATCAGTAACCGTGCAACTTTCTGCCGAATCGAGCCATATTCCATGTTTAGAAAGTCACGTTCATCCAAGGTCAATAAATTCCAGCGACTAGAAGACCAGAACCAAGATTTTTGGGTAAAATTTGCCAGTTGATCCGGATCAAAGCATAAATAGCTAAGCTTCACCTCAAAAGCATGCGATTTGGGCAAATAGCGACGATGGCGAATTTCGGTAGAAGCGATAGCCAGTGGATACATTTGCATTCTGTACTCCTAAGCCGCTTGCTCAGTGTGTTGCAGCAACTGATTTACAACCCATGAAGCACTACGCGCTCCATCTTCATGAAAGCCCCAGCCCCAGTAGGCACCACAGTATGATGTCCGGTTCTGACCATTAACCTCAGCCCAACGTTGTTGTGCCTCAATCGCGGCAGCATCAAATACTGGATGACGGTAATATCGTTCTACCCATATTTTTTTCGGATCGAGGTTAAAGTTAGGATTGAGTGTGGAAAAGATTTGGGTTTTACAATTCAGGTTTTGCAACTGGTTCATCCAGTAACTGAAACCATAATGCATGCCACTATGCTGGAATGGAGTTGATTCGGTTGCACGACTAGGTGTCACATGTACATGCCAGCTGGCCCATTGGCGTCTGGATTTGGGCATGATATGAGTATCGGAATGCACCACCATATGGTTATCCTGATAACGAAACTTGCCAAGTACTTCCCGCTCTTGCGCTGACG
The DNA here is from genome assembly GCF_013391465.1 of Acinetobacter sp. SwsAc2. NCBI lineage: Bacteria > Pseudomonadati > Pseudomonadota > Gammaproteobacteria > Moraxellales > Moraxellaceae > Acinetobacter > Acinetobacter sp. SwsAc2. Next base: position 23,149 of record NZ_JACBEZ010000040.1, read on the forward strand.
GGTCTGTAAGTAAATTCAAGCTATCATCAGCATGGCTGGCAAAAATGACCCAGTCAAAACGCTCGCTGCCCTGTTGGGTTTCAATCAGTACATCATTGGCACTACGGGATACATGAAGCACACCTGTCTTGCGGAAAGTCATATTCGATTGGGCCTGAATGGCACGAACATAACGAGCTGATCCACCCTTGACCGTAAGCCACGAAGGTCGCTCTTTCAGCTGCAACATACGATGGTGCTGAAAAAAGCTCACCACAAATTTATACGGAATCTGTCCAGCTTGCTCTACTGGACAAGACCATAGCGCCCCGCACATCGGATAGAGATGTTCCTGACGAAAGGCTTCGGAATAGTCATGTCGATTGAGATATGCATCAATACTGAGCTGTGCATCGACCTGTTCAACATCAATATCTTTATTCGCAGCATAGAAACGGAACAGATCCGACAACATCATGCGAAAATCAGCGTTAAAGAAGTTTTGCGGTCGGAACAACAGCGAGAATTTTTTTGAAGGATTGTACTGCAAGCCAGTGACCTGATTGTTCACCGAAAAGCCCATGTCACTGCTTTGCGATTGAATCCCGAGTTCTTTGAGCATTGCACAGAACAGTGGATAGTTATGCTCATTAAATACAATAAAGCCACTGTCCACTGCGACCTGTTCGCCATCTATATTCAACTGATGGGTATCGGTATGGCCGCCAAAGTAATTATTTTTTTCAAAGACGGTAACGTCATGCACTTTACCTAATTTCCAAGCCGCATACAAACCGGAAATACCTGAACCAATAATCGCAATTTTCATGGTGATTCCTTCGAATGAATTGTAGGAGCGCCTGTTTTGGCTACTTTTCTCTGTTTTCGAGCTTGTGCAATTTTACTGACGTCATAGACCCGCGCTGGAATTGGCTTTAAACCCCAGACTATCCCGAGCCAAGACATAATTTTTAGGAGGTAATAGGTCACATCAATCTGCCACCAGTAAAAGCCCTGTCGGGTACTGCCTGCATAATAGTGGTGATTGTTGTGCCAGCCTTCGCCCAAAGTAATGATAGACAAGAATAAATTGTTGCGGCTTTGATCATCAGTGTCAAAATCACGGCTACCGTAATGATGCGCCAGTGAATTGATACATAAGGTCGCATGGATCAGCAACACGGTGGACACCACAAATCCCCAGACTAGTAATTGCAAGCCGGAAGTCCCCAGTTGCGGCCAAGCTATTGCTAGCCATTCTCCTAGCACATAAATCCCACCCGCGGTCAACAGCACCACAATTAGACTAAACCGGTCTAGCCAGATTAATTCCGGATATTTCAGCCAGTCTTTGATGACTTCTTTACGCGTGGCAAAGTTATATTCATTCAGAAACCAACCCACATGGCTATACCAAAAACCGTGGGTAGATGAATGCGGGTCTTGTGAAGAATCTGTATAGCGGTGGTGATAACGATGATGGGCTGCCCACCATAAGGGGCCACGCTGTGCACCCATGGTGCCTAGTAATACAAATAGGAACTGCACTGGACGCGAGGTCTGAAAGGTTTTATGCGATAAATAGCGATGAAAAAAAGCCGTAATGGAAAACATACGAATCAGGTAGAACAGCAGCATAAAGCCCACTGCAAACCACGACACTCCCACCCAGAACACTGCTAGACAAGCCAAATGCAACAGAATAAAGGGTAAAATCCGCTGCCACTGAATCTTGCTGTTTTCAGCCGTCAGTGTTTCGGGCGCTGTGGGTGTGGACCAGCTGTCTATCCATCGCATCAGAGTTTTCAACATGGACTCATCCTACTTTCGAGCGATTGTATTTATTCTATTTGATGAGTGTAATCAGTCAGGTATGAATTTTATGTGAAGTAAATAAAAAAACCGAACTGTTGAGAGATTTATCAGTTCGGCAAAAGGTTAGCAGATTAATGAGGCAATTTGATAAGTTTTGTCACGTCATAGCCATAATCTTTCGCAGTGTCTATATATGACTGATAAGTTGCTTCATCTAGTTGCGGTTCACGAGACAAAATCCATAGGTATTTATTACTTGGGCCACCCACCAGTGCCACTTTATATTCCGGGTCTACTCGTAATACCCAGTAATGACCTTTAGTAAAGGGGATCCATCTTAAACCTTTAGGCAAAAAGCTGACCTTCAGTTTGCTGTTCCCCTGATTTTGCGAATACGCAACACCTTGAGATCTAATTATTTTGCCATTGGCAATTCGGCAGCTATTCAATACCCCGATAGTTTGATCGGCATTGACGCTATATTGTGCCGTGATATTAGCTATACATTTACGCTGAAAATACATCGGTAAATGCGCAATTTCATACCATTTACCGGCATACTTCTGGATATCTACCCGATCAACTGCCTGAGGCGCAGCAGTTTCTGCTTGAGTCGTTGTACTTAAGCTGATGATAGACAGTGCTATCGCTGCAAAAGCTGACTTAAATCGCATCTTCATTTTTTAGCCTTGTTGGGTCTCAGGATTAAGATAACCCAGTTAGATGTGAACAAAGCGTGAAGATCAAATGATACGATTCAGTTTCTCCAGATCAGGAAATGCCATCTGAAGATTCATTACCTAGGGCGTTATAGCAGTTTATTTGAGAGACCCAAACAGAATTACTTTTTCAAAGCCATTCTTTGCTGTCATCTGCAACAGGCGTTCCATATATCACATGCTGAATCATGGCATAGGCGATACTGCCCTTGAACGGAATCTCGGGTAACTGATCAAATTTAAAAAATTGAGCATCGCTGAGTTCATTTTCTTGAATCTGAATTTCCCCTCCCTGATATTCTGCCTTGAAGGCCATCATCAGATTGCTGGGAAACGGCCACGGCTGACTGGCTAGATATTGAATATTTTTGATTTGTAGCCCCACTTCTTCCAGCGTTTCACGGCTTACTGCCTCTTCTAGGGTTTCTCCAACTTCAACAAAGCCTGCAATCAGGCTGTACATCTGGGTTTTGTTGCGAGCATTTTTTGCCAGTAGAATTTCATCTGTACCTCGGGTAATGATGGTAATCACACAGGGATTCACCCGTGGATACTGGTTATAACCGCAAGAGAGACAGACCATAGCGTACTGGCTGGCATGCTGCTGGGTGGCGTGACCGCATTTACTGCAAAAGCGGTGATTACGGCGCCATTCCAGTAACTGTACCGCACGGCTTGCCTGTTCAAACTGCGGTCTGCTCCAGACCTGTACCAGTTGCCGGATCGGGACCAGTTGATAACCTTCGGGTACTGATTCATTTTCTTTTAGATCCCGTGCAATGACTTGGCCATTTTCCGACAGATCCAAGTCGTGCTGCAGTCTTTCTACCTGCGGCAACTGAAAATGCTCATCCACTAGTAATTGCTGCTGTCTAAAAATATACGCTTTTGAATGCATTCTCATGACCATTCCCTGATTAAAAAAATCTCATACAGAGGGGTGTATGGGACAAAACTAAGGAAGCTCACATGGAGTAACTTCAAGCCAGATACTAGGCGTGAGCTACTTGAATTACAACCATAATAATTTGTATCTTTTTGATTAAAATCACATAATTTTCACACTACTCATGTATTAAGAAATCATGTAAAGCGAGTTTCATCAACTGGCTTTAGCATTGTAGGGATGAATATTTTGTTATAGCAGTACCCATCATTTCTGTGCGATGTCAGCGGGCCATCTGGTCGAGTTGAATTGATTCAACATGCAGAATGATCTTTATTTTCACAAAAAATTGAACTGTCTTGACTTACACTGCGCTATCTTTCATAGGGTCTGGAATGGCTATGCGTTTCGGTTTAATTCTGGGTGACCAGCTTCATCATCAGCTTGCTACGCTCAAAGCGCTAGATCGTATCAGGGATGTGATCCTGATGGCCGAAGTTGTTGAGGAAGCCACTTATGTCGCCCATCATCCGCAGAAAATTGCCCTGATTTTTAGCGCCATGCGTCATTTTGCCAAAGAACTCAAAGCAGAAGGCTGGCGTGTACGTTACCATGCTTTTAAATCTGATAGTCCGATTCGTAGCCTGCTGGATTTCGTAGAGTCACAACAGCAACTCTTACCAGTCACAGAACTGGTCATTACGCACTGCGGGGAATATCGTTTACAGCAGCAGATTGAACAGTATTGGAGCCAGCAGCTGCAATTGCCAGTACAATGCCTAAATGATGAACGTTTTTTCTGTAGTCCGGAGCAGTTCCGGCACTGGGCCAACCGCTACCAGACACTGCGTATGGAATATTTTTACCGGGAAATGCGCAAGCAGACCGGTTACTTGATGCAGGGACAGCAGCCGTTTGGAGAACAGTGGAACTATGACAGCGCCAATCGTAAGGCCTGGGCTGGCAATCCCCCTTTGCCTGCACCACTTCACTTTGAACACGATCAGATTGATCTGGATGTGCTTGAATTGGTTGAACGTGAATTTTCCCGTCACTCTGGCAGCCTTGACAACTTCCGCTGGGGCACCACACGTAGCAATGCTCTGCTTGCACTGGAGCATTTCATTACCCACAGTTTGCCACATTTTGGCGATTATCAAGATGCCATGGTTCAAGACTCAGACATGCTGTTTCACAGCCTGCTCTCACCTTATCTGAACTGTGGTCTGCTACTACCTAAAGAAGTCTGTGATGCGGCAGAAGCTGCATACCATGCCGGTCATGCACCACTGAATGCAGTGGAAGGTTTTATCCGACAAATTCTCGGCTGGCGCGAATATGTTCGCGGAATTTACTGGCTGTACATGCCAGAATATGCCAGCCGCAATGCACTGCAGCACTCAGCACCATTGCCACAATTTTACTGGACTGGCCGTACTCGGATGAACTGTATGGCTGAGTGTTTCCGTAATACTTTTCAGCATGCCTATGCACATCATATCCAGCGTTTGATGGTGACTGGAAATTTTGCCTTATTAACTGGTGTAGACCCGCAGCAGATCAGCGAGTGGTATCTGGCAGTCTATGCCGATGCCTATGAATGGGTAGAACTACCGAACACGCTGGGTATGGTGATGCATGCCGATAGCGGCTTGATGGCCAGCAAACCCTATGCGGCCTCGGGCAATTACATCCATAAGATGTCCGATTACTGTAAGTACTGTAGCTACAATGTCAAAACTCGGACCGAGCTAGATAGCTGTCCGTTCAATAGCCTGTACTGGTATTTTATGATCCGGAATGAGGCGAAATTTCGTACTCATCCACGTATGGGCATGATCTATCGACAGCTAGATAAACTTAAAGATCGGCATCAGATTATCAGCCATGCCCAGCAACTTCTTAGCCAGATCAATGAGTTATAAACGATGAAAAAACAGCATCTCCCTGAAAAAATCTGTATCCATTGTTTGCGCCCTTTTACTTGGCGCAAGAAATGGCACCGCTGCTGGGAGGAAGTACAATATTGTTCTGAACGATGTAAACGTGTGTCCAGACGGTAATCAAAATCAAACACTTAGAAACGCTTGTATTGGCGTGAACAATAGGCCCGTATCACATCAGGTAAACGCAGCTGCAGATGCTTGGTTTTTCGGCCTGTCACACGTGCACGCCACATTTTAAAGCTACTGGGTTTCATATTTTGCCGCATCAAGCGGATCACTGCCGCTTCGTTCAAACCAAACTCACATTGAATGGCTTCAAATGGGGTTCGATCCTCCCAGGCCATTTCGATAATTCTGGATAAGTCTTCTTCAGAAAATTGATTCATGCCATTCTCATTTTAATTACTATGAAGCTTCAATAAGTTCTATCAACTCATTTACATAACTTGAGTCAACTTTAATTCAACTAAAAGCATAATAATACGATCATGAATTTTTTGTGATTTTCTCTAGTTTACGGACTAAACGGCTTTGTTGCACAAACATTCAAAAGCTAAACTTCTTCCAAGTTATCTAAATTTAAGTGGCAACTTGGGTGTGAGGTCGACCTAAATCTGTAAATTTATTTAATACGGCCACACGTGCATGAATCTC
>NZ_JACBEZ010000041.1:0-28960 GCF_013391465.1 Acinetobacter sp. SwsAc2
CAATTAAAGGTATTGAAGTCATGCGTGCACTACGTAAAGGACAAGCATCGTCATTTTATTATGGTCAGCCTCAGGGTGAAGTGTGTCTAATCAACAGGGTTTTCGGTCTCTAAGTACTTTTTAAAGGGAACATCATCGACTCAAATCTCTATTTGCAACAGTGCCACTCAAAAAGAGTCCGATGGATACAGTGTTGGCAGGCAAAGGCGAACCTGTCGCAATCCTCAATCGTAATACACCAGCGTTTTACTGTGTTCCAGCTGATCTGTATGAAACGATGATGGAACAACTAGAAGACCTAGAACTGAATAAGATTGCAGATGCTCGTGCGAATCAGAAACGCATTCGAGTAAATATTGATGACCTATAAGTTAGACTTTTTAGAAGAAGCATTAGCAGAATGGAATAAGCTAAATCCAAGTATTAAGCAGCCATTGAAGAAGCAGTTGATCAAGGTTTTGTAGAATCCTCGCATTCCCAAAAACAAGTTGTCAGGATATCCTAACCGCTACAAGATTAAACTTCGTTGTATTGGTTATCGTCTGGTTTATGAAGTCGTTGATGATGAGGTAGTTGTCATCGTGATTGCTGTAGGCAGACGTGAAAACAATGCCGTCTATGATGATGCCAACTCTCGTCATTCATAAAAGATGTAATGCCTATAAGCAGGTAGTGTCTATGAAAACACTCATGTTTATGGGCATTTTTGATGTAGATAATCTTCGATTAGGTAGTAGTAAATTACAACTATTTTGAAATCAATAAACAACTATTATGAAACCAAAACGAAATCAATTTATAGGCAGGACATTTACTTCACACAAAGCAGTTGATCCCATTTAAAGTAGTTCTGTGTTAGCCGATTTCGTGACATATTCCATGTTCTGTTCGGCATTAAACTTGCGCCCAAGGCAATCTTGGTTTTGCCATACTTAAGATGAATCGCTTCAAGGGAATCCATCAAGGCATTACTGACTTCGATGTGCTTCATGTCGGTAAACATGTCATACACATGACTTGCCTTTGGTTCGAGACACGTCAGAATCACGCCACATTTCTTGAATGCTATATCCTTTGCATACAGGCCATCAATCATCGCTATAGCGAGTTTAGAGAGCACCAACAGGTTGTCGGTAGGTTCTGGTAAAGCCAAGGATAAAGACTTGTTGTAGAAGGGCTTTGAGCTATCAAATGGGTTTGATTGTACGAAACCAATCAAACAACCACACAACAGATTATCATCTCTCAGTCTGCTAATCGCATCCATGACATACAATGACATGGCTTCTTTAAGATCATCAATGTGGTAGATGCGTTGACCAAAAGAACGACTCGCAATAATTTGCTTCTTGGCTGGTGGCGTATGTTCCAGTTCAATACAAGCAATTCCCTGCAGTTCCAATAAGGTTCTGTGCATCACTACAGAAAATTGGTCCCTGATCATCAGAGGGGAAGCCAAGACAAAATCCATAACTGAATGAATCCCCAGGCTGTTGAGCTTCTTAGAATGCTTTCGGCCTATGCCCCAGATTTCACCAACATCTATGGCTTGATGCAGAGTTTCAGCAGAGCATGGATCCATTGAAACCAAGTTGCAAACACCATTGAAGTAAGCGTTCTTCTTGGCAATATGGTTCGCTAGTTTCGCTTCAGTCTTTGAGCGTCCAATGCCAATACATACAGGTAAACCAAGCCAAGAAAGCACACGCTGACGAATCTGATGGGCATATTCAGTCAAGTCGTAATTCCCTGAATGAGCTGTCAGATCCAGAAAGCACTCATCAATTGAGTAAATCTCTTGCTCTTTGGGAGATACGAAATCGGACAGGATTTTCATGAATCTGCGAGACATCTCTGCATACAGTGCATAATTGCTCGATAGCACCTGCACCTGATGCTGCTCTACGATGTCCTTGATCTGAAAGAGAGGAACACCCATCTTAATGCCCAAGTCCTTGGCTTCCTGAGATCGAGCTACAGCACAGCCATCATTGTTGGATAGCACAATGACAGGCTTATTGTTCAAACTCGGGTTAAAGATGCGTTCACAACTGACATAGCAGTTGTTGATGTCTACTAAAGCATAGATCTTCTGGTGAGATGCTTGCATGAGCATGAAACCAATAAAGTATTAACGCTTTCTGAATGGCTTGATGACAAAAGTCACTACACCCCAAATCACCATTTCCTGCCCATCCTTTAGATGAATGTCAGAATACTCAGGGTTCTCTGCTTTAAGCCAATAGTTATGATCACCTTCAATCATGAGACGTTTTACGGTGAACTCATCGTCGATCAGTGCAATCACGATGTCTTCATGCTTGGCTTCAATGCTCCGGTCTACAATCAGTTCATCATCAATCTCAATACCTGCATCTCTCATGGAAAGTGAAGCAACCTTAACGATGAATGTGGCAGCCTCGTTTTGTATGAGGTGTTCATTCATGTCTAGAGTTTTGTCGACATAGTCCTGGGCAGGAGAAGGGAAGCCTGCAGCAACCTTTTCTGAAGCCAAAGGAATATGCATAAGTGTTGTAGGATCTACAAGCGTGATGGATGCCACATCATTGAAGCTTTGCTTCTCTGCCTCGTTGAGGTAATTTTTGATCTCTATGATTTTAGATACAGGTACTCTTACCGTTTTTGTAGGTTCATTATATTTGAGCTTTCTACCGGAACCTTCTCGGCTTCCTCCACGATTATTGCTCATGACTCATCTACTTTTTTGATTTTGTGACGTAATCAAATATATGACTGGATGTGTTACAGATTCAAGACTATTTCGATGAATGGTGAATAAACCTTATGGTTCCCATAAAGGCTATTGCAAACTTTCCCGCATTATCGCCACCTCACTGGAGGTGTACGACAAATAATGTCATCTGCATGCTTACGCACGCATAGATAATTGGTTACTATTCAATTAACAAATATTAGATAAGCTATTCATTACAGGTTGATTTTATGGCTCGTGCTCCAAAGCAAACAAAACAAGAACCATTAGAGGTTGTGTTGTGGAAAACAGCAGATAAGCTTCGTAAGAACATTGATGCAGCCGAATACAAGCATGTCGTCCTTGGTTTGATCTTCTTGAAGTACATCTCTGACTCATTTGAAGCCCACTACAACTTACTGGTTTCAGGTGAAGGAGAGTTTGCAGGAGCTGACCCTGAAGACCGTGATGAATACACGGCATACAACGTCTTCTTTGTTCCTGAGAACGCACGTTGGTCATTCCTGTTAAACCAAGCAAAACAACCTAACATTGGCAAGCTCGTCGATGATGCAATGGAAGCCATTGAGAATGACAACCCACAGTTGAAGGGTGTACTTCCTAAGGTTTATGCACGTCAGAATCTTGATCCTACGAGTCTAGGAGAGCTGATTGACCTGATTGGTAACATTGCACTAGGCGATGCGAAGTCTCGCTCTGCCGACGTGCTAGGGCATGTATTCGAGTACTTCCTTGGTGAGTTTGCTTTGGCTGAAGGTAAGCAAGGCGGGCAGTTCTACACGCCTAAATCCATTGTGAGCCTATTGGTTAATATGCTTGAACCATATAAAGGACGTGTATTCGATCCGTGCTGTGGTTCAGGTGGTATGTTTGTACAGTCTGAGAAGTTTGTAGAGTCGCATCAAGGCTTAGTCGATGACATCTCGATCTATGGACAAGAGAGTAACCAAACCACTTGGCGATTAGCCAAAATGAACTTAGCCATTCGTGGCATTAACTCAGAGCATGTGAAATGGAACTCTGAGGGTTCATTCCTGAACGATGCACACAAAGACCTGAAAGCGGATTACATCATTGCGAATCCACCATTCAACGTCTCTGATTGGAGTGGTGACTTACTTAAAGAAGATGCTCGTTGGTCGTTGGGTGTACCACCTGCAGGTAATGCTAACTTCGCATGGATGCAACACTTCTTGTATCACATGAGTCCTAAAGGTCAGGCAGGTGTCGTCCTTGCAAAAGGTGCGCTTACCTCTAAAACCAGTGGTGAAGGTGAAATTCGTAAAGCCTTGGTTTCTGAAGCTAATGTCATTGACTGTATTGTAAATCTGCCTGCAAAGCTGTTCCTGAATACCCAGATTCCTGCTGCGTTATGGTTTATGCGTCGTGATCGTGTTGGTTCAACCAAGTACAAAGACCGCAGCAATGAGATTCTGTTTATTGATGCTCGTAACTTAGGTCATCTGATTAACCGCAGAACCAAGGTGTTGTCGGATGAAGACATCAAGTTGATTACTGACACTTACCACAATTGGCGTAACAAAGACGGTGAGTACGAAGACGTTGCAGGCTTCTGTGCATCTGTACCGCTTGAGAAAGTGGCAGAGCTTGATTATGTACTGACACCAGGTCGTTATGTTGGCTTAGCGGACGATGAAGATGAGTTCGACTTTAAGGAACGCTTTACAAGCCTGAAGGCTGAGTTTGAAGCACAGCTTGCAGAGGAAGCGAAGCTCAATCAAGCCATTGCTGAGAACTTAGCAAAGGTGAGTGTATGAGTGAGTGGCAACAGCTTTCGTTAGGAAGTTTAATGGAAATCATCGGTGGTGGAACACCTAAAACCTCTGTATCTGAGTACTGGGGAGGTGATATTCCTTGGCTGTCAGTAGTCGATTTTAATACAGGGCTTAAATTTGTCAGTAGTACAGAAAAGACTATCACTCAAGAAGGTTTGAATAACTCGAGTACTAAACTACTGAATAAAGGCGACATTATCATCTCAGCTCGTGGAACTGTTGGTGTACTCGCAATTTTAGATAAACCTATGACGTTTAACCAATCCTGCTATGGTATTCGGTCTAAAAAAGGAATATCTGATACAGATTACCTGTATTACCTTTTAACTGATACAGTTCGAGAATTGACTCAAATTTCACATGGCGGTGTATTTGATACTATCACGAGAGCCACATTTGATGAGATTGAAGTACCTGTTCCACCTCTCCCTGAACAAAAAGCCATAGCCTCAGTCCTTTCATCACTCGATGACAAGATTGACTTACTGCATCGTCAGAACAAAACCTTGGAAGCCATGGCTGAAACACTGTTTCGTCAATGGTTTATTGAGGATGAAACTTTAGCAGAAGTAGTAGTATCTGAACTGATTGAGTTCAATCCAAAGCGTTCACTCAGTAAAGGTACAGATGCCATCTATCTAGAAATGGCAGGGCTCAGTACACAAAGCTTTAACGCGACAGGTTACTATCGCCGAGAGTTCTCATCAGGAACCAAGTTTGTACAGCAAGATACCTTGTTGGCTCGTATCACACCATGCTTGGAAAATGGTAAAGCAGGCTATGTGACATTCTTGAATGATAACGAAGTAGGTTGGGGTTCTACCGAATACATTGTGATGCGTCCAAAAGCAGGTATTCACCCTTTGATGGCTTATGTGTTATGCCGCAATCAAGACTTTAAGGACTATGCTGAAAGTTGTATGGAAGGCTCAAGTGGGCGACAACGTGTGAATGTGGATCACCTTAAAGAGTTCACCATAGGTAAGCCAGATGATGAGGTAGTTAAACAATTTAACGACTACTTACAGTCGATAGAATCTAAGTTGATGTACAACTCAAAGCAAATCCAAACACTAGAAAACTTAAGAGATACGCTTCTACCAAAGCTAATGAGTGGTGAAGTCAGAGTCCAATACCAAACAGAAGAAGTTGCATAACATTAAGGTGAAGTCATTTGATGGCTTCACCTTTTTTACATCAAGGGGTAAACTATGAACAAGAAGCTGATAGGGGCTTTAATTGCAATTGTAGTCGTGATCTGTGGCTATTTGTATGCTTCGCCATATCTTGCCATCAATAACATTAAGAAAGCAGCAGAAGCAGGTGATACTGAAAAGCTATCAACCTACATTGATTATCCAAGCGTTCGAGAAAGCTTTAAATCTCAGGTGAAAGCCAGTGTTATGAAGGACATGGCGAATAGCAATAGTGATGGTTGGGAAGCATTAGGTGAAATGTTGGCTGTTGCTATGGTGGATAAAGTCGTTGATGCCATGGTGACACCTGAGGGTGTAACACTCATGCTTCAAGGTAAGGATATTCGTGATGCAATTAAGCAAGATTTGGCAACTGAAGATGTCAAGCAAGAACAGAATGTAAAGTTTGAGTCGAGTACTCGATATTTAACTATTAATGATTTTGAGTTAACGCTTAAGCGATTGGATACAGACAAGAAGCTGAAAGTCATTATGCATCGTAATGGCTTAAGTTGGAAGGTAACCAAATTAGCTTTAGACCTAGATCAGAATTCAGTTGCTTTGGATCAAGAATCTAATCTTCAAGATACATCAAGCGAACAAGTACTTGAGGCAAAAGTACAAGATCGACCAACAATATCTCAAACGGTCTTTAATCACTCTGGTGCTCAAGTCGGTAAAGTCATGGAATTTTGCTATCGTGATCCATGTTCTGTTGCACAGGTCAAAGGATTTGAAATATTAAGCCAAACTCCAAATGACGTAGATATCGAATTGACCTTGTTGGGTGGAAGCAAAGGGTGGGAGGATGAGTCTACTGAGTGGAATGATGCTACTCATACAATCCAAATTACTTGCTCTATTGAGAAGCCGACAGTTCGTATGGAAGGACAAGTGACAGTAGTCCCATTGAACAAAGATCTAGGTGTACCAGGCGTTTTGATGTCGGATGCTGAAATTTATGCTCATGCGTGTCATGGCGATTTCAATGGAACACTAGAAGAAATGACAACGAATTACGGCTACAACGTACATACTGAATAAAGAAGAAGTGAGCAAGGGGGGGGAGGATAGTGACTAAGATGACTGAATCAGACATAGAGCTGATGGCGATAGAGCAACTGGAGGGAATGGGCTATACCTATGTGTATGGTCCTGAAATTGAATCCAAGGGAAGCAATCCTCTGCGAAGCTATAAGCAGGTCATCCTAGAAGCCAAGGTACTTGAAGCATTACAACGTCTGAATCCTCATTTGAGCGAAGACAAATGCATTGAGGCGCTGAAGCAAGTCACCAATCTGCACTCCCCAGATATGCTCAGCAACAACCAGGCATTCCATCGTTTGCTCACTGAAGGCATCAACATTGAAGTGAGCAAGGATGGTAACACCCAAGGTGAATATGCTTGGCTTGTTGACTTCAATAATCCAAGCAATAACGAATTCCTTGTCGTAAACCAAGTCACCATCAAAGAAGATCGCTGGACCAGACGACCAGACCTGATCCTGTATGTAAATGGCTTACCTCTGGTGGTGATTGAGCTGAAGAACGCCACTGATGAGAATGCTACTGTAGATGGCGCTTACAGGCAGATCCAGACCTATCAGAGCCAGATTCCATCACTGTTTACCTACAATGCCTTCAACGTCATCTCTGATGGCTTGGAAGCGAAAGCAGGGACGGTTTCAGCAGACCTCAGTCGTTACATGGCATGGAAGACGACTAATGGACAAACCAAGGCCAAAAGTACTCAGGCACAGCTTGAAGTCTTACTACATGGTTTGCTGAATCCAGTCGCACTACTGGACATGATCAGACACTTCATTGTGTTTGAATCCAATAAGCAAGAAGATGCTAATGGTTTGATCACCATCAAAACTATTAAGAAGATGGCTGCATACCATCAGTACTATGCAGTGAATGCAGCAGTCCTCTCTACTATTCGTGCATCTGCAATGTCTTCAGACTCGAAATCAGCAGAACTTGCTATGCAACACCAAGGCAGAAGCAAACTGGAACTGGTTCAACAGCAGGCAGTCGGTGACAAAAAGGCAGGTGTGGTATGGCATACCCAAGGTTCAGGTAAATCCCTGTCTATGGTGTTCTATACAGGCAAGATTGTCTTGGCTTTGGATAACCCAACAGTCGTAGTCATCACAGATCGTAACGACTTAGATGATCAACTGTTCGGAACTTTTGCTGCATCAAGCCAACTACTACGCCAGACACCAAAGCAAGCAGAGAATCGAGAAGAACTTAAAGAACTCCTCAAGGTGGGTTCAGGTGGTGTGATCTTCACCACCATTCAGAAATTCCAACCTGAAGATGGGGGGAGCGTCTATGAGCAACTCTCAGACCGAACCAACATTGTCGTGATTGCAGATGAAGCACATCGTTCACAGTATGGCTTTAATGCCAAGGAAGTCGATGTCAAAGACGATGATGGCAAGGTTGTAGGTAAGCGTACTGTCTATGGTTTTGCCAAGTACATGCGTGATGCTTTACCGAATGCCACTTATCTTGGTTTCACAGGGACACCAATCGAAAAGACAGATGTCAATACGCCTGCAGTGTTTGGTAACTATGTTGACATCTATGACATTTCTCAGGCTGTTGAAGATGGTGCCACCGTTCGGATCTTCTATGAAAGCCGACTTGCTAAGATTGCCATCAGTGAGGAAGGTAAAGAACTGATTGAAGACTTTGATGATCAGTTCACCGAAGACGATCTAAACCAGACACAAAAAGAGCGTGCGAAGTGGGCAAGGGTCGAAGGACTGATCGGCAGTAAAGAGCGTATCAAGGCGATTGCTAAAGACATCGTAGAACACTTTGAACAACGTCTGAAAGCTAATGCAAACCAAGGTAAAGGCATGATCGTCAGCATGTCTCGTAGGATTGCTGTCGACCTCTACAACGAGATTGTAGCGATCAAACCAGAGTGGCATAGCGATGATCTAAACGATGGTGTGATCAAGGTGGTGATGACCTCATCTGCTTCTGATGGTGAGGCGATTGCCAAACACCATACGACCAAGCAACAACGCCAAATCCTGGCCAATCGTATGAAGGACAATGATGACAAGCTGAAGCTTGTGATTGTTCGTGATATGTGGCTGACTGGTTTCGATGCTCCGAGTATGCACACGCTCTACATCGACAAGCCAATGAAAGGCCATAACCTCATGCAAGCGATTGCACGAGTGAACCGTGTCTATAAAGACAAGATTGGTGGCTTAGTTGTTGATTACCTTGGTATCGCATCTGACCTGAAAGAAGCACTTTCATTTTACTCTGAAGCGGGTGGTAAAGGTGATCCTGCATTAGTACAGGATGAAGCTGCAACCATTCTACAAGAGAAGCTCGAAGTCATTGATGGCATTATGCATGGCTTCAATTACCAAGAATACTTCACAGCCAATACTTCTCGTAAGCTCAACATCATCCTTGAAGCTGAGGAACACATCCTTGGTGTAGATCAGGGCGAAGGTAAGACACGATTCCTTAATGCTGTATCAGCCATGTCACAGGCATTTGCATTAGCTGTCCCTCATCCAAATGCGATGGAAGCAGCGCCAGTGGTTGCATTCTTCCAGGCTCTGAAAGCACGACTGGCCAAGTTCAGTGATGGCTCAGGCAACGTCTCAGGCATGAGTAATGCTGAGCTTGAAGCTAAAGTGAAGCAAACCATTGACCAAGCACTTGTTACAGAACAAGTGGTCGACATCTTCGATGCAGCAGGAATCCAGAAGCCAGACATCTCAATTCTCTCAGATGAGTTTTTGCAGGAGATGAAAGGCTATCAGCATAAGAACATTGCACTTGAAACATTGAAGAAGCTCCTTGGTGATGAGATCAAGGTAAGAGAACAGCGGAGTGTCACGCAAGGTAAAAAGCTCATGGATATGCTGAGCTCTGCGATCAAGGGCTATCAGAACAAGGTACTGACTGCAGCTGAAGTGATTGATGAACTCATCAAGTTGGCTAAAGCCATCCAAGAATCAGACAAGCTGGCAGAAGAACTCAACCTAACACAATATGAATACGCCTTCTATTCAGCAGTTGCAGACAATGACAGTGCTAGAGAGTTGATGCAAAAGGATATTCTTAGAGAGCTTGCAGTTGTCCTCACAGACTCGATTCGTAAGAATGTAACCTTGGATTGGACTGTTAAGGAATCTGCGAGAGCGAAACTCAGAGTTATTGTGAAACGATTACTCAAGAAGTATGGCTATCCACCTGATATGGCTTTGCTTGCAACAGAGACTGTCTTGGAACAGGCAGAGCAGTTGGCAGATGAGTTATCTGCCGCTTAATTCTTTGCAATCAAATTGAAATTATTACAAAACTAGATTAGTTCTACATAACAACTAATCTAGTTGCATATCATACCTCGAGGCCTAACTCTTTGAGAACACCAGCATACTTTCTGACAAACTCGACATCTTGTAGTTCAATCAGAAGCCTTTTCTCTAGATCAGCATAGCTTTCCCCTACTGCAGTTTTTTTGCTTGCAAATGGATCATGGTGAGCTAGCTTGTTGGCAAAGAATTGAATCTGTTTATCTGTCAATTTCTTAGGTTTATTATGCGTAATTGCATCCACAGGTTGCTTAGGTTTGAATGAAAAAGAGAAACCACTAATTACTCGACCTGTTTTTTAGATTGGTTCGATAAAAAGCGTGTACACAGTGCACTGGGTTATGTATCGCCTTTTGAGTTTGAAGCAATGTACTATGATAAGATTAACCCGTTAGGTCAGGTGGCCTAACTTAAATAAAAAAGTCTCCGACAAACCCGGTACGGTTCAGTTTATTTCGCTATGGTTTAGACTATGTTCAAATGGCGATTCAGCGTTTAATTGGTTTTTGGGAAAAAGCAGAGTTTAAGGAAATTCTGGCAATTTTAAGAAGGCAGAAGCCTGATAGGGTAAGGGTTATGTGAAATTTGTCGTGTACAGAGGAATTTATTACTAGTTTTTATCCTATTGTGCTTAGCGCATGAATTCTTCATAGACATATATCTAAAAAAGTGTAGCAAGTTGCTACACTTTCTCCTAAATAAGCTCTTTCCCAAAAATATCATTCAGTCTTTCACGAATACTTTGAACGAATTCCGGATTATTTTTAAGTTTATGCTTCATATTTCGTTTAAAGTCATTCAGACCCATACCAATTTCAGCAAAATCCATTTGGAATAAAGTGTCATTAATAACGATATTTGCTTGAGAGTCAGTGAGACATCCTACTTTTTTAAACCACTTCTTGAATTGCTGATAATTTTCATGATTATTAAAAATATACCAAGAACGTATATTCGTATCGAATTTCGCCCCCAATTCTTTTACGAATGCATTGTCTTCAAATGGAACATCAAGATAGATTTTTTCAATTACTGCAATTTCATCCGGTGCTTTATCAGCAATCCGATGATGCAGTTTAAAATTCACACCCACAATTGGACGGCCTTTCTTAACGGTTTCATATTCTAATTGTAGGTCTGTATTTTCATTAATTTCTGCCACTATTTTGTCTAATACATAGCGTCTAAAATCTACCCAGCGATCATATTTGGTTTCATTAATATCAATCAGTGCTTTCAAGTTTTCCAAAAGTAATGGCACTTCATAACTCTTTTGATTGGCGTACTTGAATTCGTTTTTAATGAAATACGTATAAAGACTCATACTGGCAACAGAATCCAAGGCAAAAAGATGTTTTAGCTGATAGGTGGTAAAATTCCCCCCCGCCAGTTGAGTGAAATACGGCAATACCTCATTGGTAAAACGAATCTGAATCGCATTTTTAGAGTCATCTTCCCATCTTAACTCACGGATAATGGGAACGACAGAATGTACTTTTTTAGTTTTTCTCTTACCATTATCAGCCGGCTCCTCAATAATAAAATGAGCCACCCGGGATGAAAGTTCTTTATAGATGCGGTCTATTGCAACATTAATTGAATTACGTTTATTCAATCCTAGTAAATCTGCCAGATCATCCTTATACAAATAAATATAGGTTTGTTCGGTGATTTCACCATTTACCCTATTTTTCTCACTATAATTCGCAACTGCCATTGCATATAGAAGCGCTTTGTATTCATTGGCTGATAACTCGATTGGGCGAATTAAACGGTTACTGGTACTGACAACACCATTATGGCGAATGTTGCCTATACAGTAAGGAATATAATTCGATTCTTTTTGCAATGGTTCAGATTCTGTCATAACCGTGATATTTATAATTTGACTTAGTTTTTATATACAAAAGTGGAAAAACTTTCAAGATTTTCACCACAAGATTCTAAAAGTGGAAGGTTTATCATCAAAAAAAGCGTTTTAGCCGGTTTTTTGCCTTTAAAGTGGAATTAAATATAATATTTCCACCCTATAGTGACAGACCTTCCACCTTTAGCTCCTAAATTACAGTTCAGAATGCCTATTTTTACTTGTTTTCATCCACATTCAGGTAGGTTAAGTCAGATAGAAACCCTGATGTGACAAGGTTTCCACCTTTCAGTTAGATTTGAAAGGTATAACTGTACATATAATCCTCAGGAAATATCCAATAAAAACAGATTATCCACAGGTTAAAAATATACAGTGACAACCTTTCCACCTTTAAAGCTTATTTACGGGACTTTATTAACAGCCTAAATTATTGTTTTTTTTATATTTTATTATAAAAATAGCAGTTTAATAAATAGCAGTGACAAACCTTCCACCCTAGTGACAAACCTTCCACTTTACAGTGACAGACCTTCCACTTTACGGTGACAGACCTTCCACCTTAGAGTGACAGACCTTCCACCTTACTGTGACAAACCTTCCACTTTACGGTGACAGACCTTCCACTTTTAAAAACATAGGTATTTGTTTTATATAATAAAAATATGCTCTTAATTATTAATTAGCTAAATAACTAATTATTCTAATTATTAATTAAGCTAGCCTATTTAAAGATTTATTTTTTAAGCTGTTTTACAGCTGAACAAATAGGTTTATAAATTTAAAAACTATAGTAAGATAAGTGAAAGTTATTTATATTACTAGACATTCAAATACGGAATCATCTGACACGCATGTCTGCAAAAATTATTACTGTTGCTAACCATAAAGGCGGATGTGGCAAAACAACGACTGTTGTGCACCTCGCCTCAGAACTTGCCAATCTGGGCAACAAAGTTTTAGTCATTGATTTAGATCCTCAAGCAAACGCAAGTTTACATATTGGGATCCAACATCCAAGCGAAATTGTTGTGACTACAGCAGAATTACTGGTGGGCGATATTTCGTTGTTGGCAGATGCATTACAAGAAGAAACGAACTTTGAAAAAGTATCATTAATTTATGGTTCCTTGAATTTAGGAAAAACAGAAGACCAACTAAAAGAAGAAGCTCCCCGTCCTTCTGAAGAGTTAAATATCAAGCTAGAACTGTTAAAGGATCTTTATGACTTCATATTGATTGATTGTCCACCTAGTCTTAAATTATTAACCAGCAATGCGCTGGCATCTTCAACCCATGTCATTATCCCTATCGAATCTGGATCACAATATGGACTGTATGGGGTAACAGATCTTTTAAACCATCTTGAAAAGATCAAACGTATTAATCCAGATTTAGAGCTTTTAGGCGCTTTACTGATTAAGCATGATGAACGTCAGAATGTTTGTAAACTGATTCGGGATGAAGCCTTAAAACAGGTAGGCAAAATTTTAGAAACCACCATTCCTCAAAGTACTAAAGTCAATCAAGCAGCGATTCTGCAACAATCACTTTTGAAAGTAGAAAAAAATTCAAAAGTACGTAAGGCTTTTGAAAGCCTTGCCAATGAAATTGTAGCGAAAGTATAAACCTGAGAGCATTATGGCAAGCACCAAAGAGCTTTTAGCTCAGAAACTGAAACAGAATACAGAAAAACATCAGCAAGCACAGAAAGACAATATTAAAGAGCTAAAAGAATTTAGACGTAATGTCCCTATTGAGGATATCAGCCGCAGTCCAAACCAGCCGCGTAAAGTCTTTGAAGAGTCACAGTTAAAGGAACTGGCGGATTCTATTAATGAAATCGGCCTCTTGCAGCCCATTACAGTGCGTAAACTGGATAATCTGAAATATGAACTGATTGCAGGCGAGCGACGATTACGGGCGCATCAGTTACTCGGTAAGTCTGTGATTGAAGCCATTATCATTGATGCAAATAATGTAGAAGCATCTTTGTTAACCTTGGCAGAAAATTTAAAGCGTCAGGATCTGACAGATTATGAAATTTTTATTGGCCTGAACTCTCTCGATGAGAAATTAAAGAAAAACAAGCAACGTTTAGCCAATTCACTGGGTTTAAATCGCGAAGATATGTACAAGTATTTAGCGTACGAAAAGCTGCCTCAAGCAATTTTAAATGACCTTGATCTGGAACCAGGCCTGCTAGGTCGTACTGCTGCAACTGCATTCAAAAAATTTCTATCGGATCATCTGGAACAACTTTCTGAGGCCGAAACGGCTTTAATCGGGGCTTGGGAAAAAGTAAAAGACAAAAAACTTGAGCAAAGCAAAGTTACTGCCTATGCTGAAAAATTATTGAGTCAGGATCCAGAAAAACTGACCACGACATCAGTGGTCAGAAAAATTGAATATGCGGGTAAGATTGCGGGGAATATTAAACTGAATCAAAAACAGCTTAAGGTTTCTCTGAATATCTCGGAAATTGACGAAGCCAGTCTATTACAACTAGAAGATTTTTTAAAACAGCTGATTCAAAAAAGCGAAAAAGTGTAGCAAGTTGCTACACTTTTTTTAATAACCTCAAACCAATTATATTCTCATGCATTATTGAAATTTATTTTCTTCAGTATACTTCTTTGTATTTTGTCTGATCCTAGACAGTATCGTGGACAACCGCCCCTCTAAACTTTTAATATATTTCTGTTCAAAGGCTTCTGGACTTAACCAGCCGTTTGCAGAATGTCTTCTGACCCGATTGTAATAAATTTCAATATAGTCAAACAAGACAGCATTCGCTTCTTTTCGAGTCGAAAACACACTGCCATGTACCACTCATGCTGTAACCTAAATCATGCATGTCATGTACCAATGAAGGTGCACCCAATCGTGCATGATGCTGCCAATATACGGCTTTTAAATCATTATATTTCTGCGCTGGATTGACCTGGTGTTTTCGCCAGGCATAATAGCCTGAAGTGCTGACACCCAGGCATTTACAGGCAGAAGATACAGTGACTTCATTCACATCCAGATCTTGAATTACCGTGTACTTTTCTTGGCATGATCTGTCAGAAAGTACGCATGCGCTTTTTTTAAGATGTCATTGGCTTCCCTGAGCTGTTTGACTTCTTTCTCTAATTCTAAGATCCGCTGTTGTTATGGTGAAAGTTGACGTTTGCTTGAACCCACTGGATTGGCTTCACGAATCCATTTGTCTAAAGTTGAATAATCCACACCTAATTTCTGGGCGATTGCAGCTATAGGTTCGTGGGAGTTTGAAAGGGCATAATCAATCGCTTGCTGTTTAAATTCCGGACTAAAACGTTTAGCCATTTCTTGGATCTCCAAAGATTGAAGTTACGTTATCTTTAGGGGGACATGCTGTCCATTATTTTGGCTAGGATCAAGGATAAGGGTTCTGTGAAATTTGTCGTGAACAGAGAAAAGAAGGCTAGCAAAGTTCAACGGTATATCAAAAGAGTATTTTGATTATCATCTTAAAGAAACAGAATGGCGTTGGATGAGGGTGCTTAATGAGCTAGCAACAGGGTTGTGGGACCTCATTAGGTAAAACTAAGTGTAAATCTGCTAGTCTAGAGCCATATTACAATAATGAAAGATTTGCGAGTAATTATAAAGTTATGAGATATTTTTTTCAGTAATAAGTATGGCTTTGTTGCACAAACATTTAAAATAGGACTTACGCATTGACGGATTCAAAAAAGTATTAAAATAGTTTATAAAGTATCTGTGATCAGACGAACTAAACATGCTTCTACAGCAACTTGTACATTACCCATTTATATGGGCTTTCTCATGACAGAACCGAACTCTATTAGCTGCACACAACTTGCCGAGACTTATAATATCTCGCATGATAGTGTAAATCGCTTTCTAGAGCGTGAAGACTACACACCTCACGACCTGTATCAAGAAGCAATTCAACATATTGATAATTATAAACTTATAGTCAGTATTAATGATACTGTTTTAGATAAACCATATAGTCAACATATGGACTTAGTTAGCTATTTTTGGTCAGGCAAACACCACCGATCCGTCAAGGGTATTAATCTCATTACCTTGTATGCGACAGATCAAAATGGTCAAAATATTCCAATTAATTTCCGAATTTATGACAAATCTGAAGGTAAAACCAAGAATGATTACTTTATGGATATGTTAAGTGAAGTACTCGGTTGGGGTGCAAAGATTCAATTTATTACAGGCGATAGTTGGTATTCATCGACTGCAAATCTAAAAACCATAAGAAAATATGGTATTCGATTTATGTTTGGTATCGACAGTAACCGTAAGGTTTCCCCAGAAAAAGGACAATGGTTTCAACTGCGTTTATTGCCAGATTTCCATCAGGGTCAAGTGGTCTGGCTCAAAGATTTTGGCTTTGTACAATTATTTAAGACTCAGTTAAAAGAACAGCAGAGGTTTTATATTGTGCATCAAGATGAAGATGATTTATTGTCCTTTGAGGGTTTTCATGAATTACATTCAAGTCATTGGAAAATAGAACAATATCACCGAGTGATTAAACAGGTTTGTCATATTGAAAAGTTTCAAGTAAGACGATCTAAACTGATTTTGAATCATATTTTTTCAGCCTTGATGGCCTACGTCGAGATACAAAAGAACCAGTTTGAGCGGATCTTTGAAAATGTATATCGTTGGCAGAAGAAATTATTTAGACCAATCATCAAAGACTTCATTGATGACTTTATTCTCGATAAAAATCATCTGCTACCACAGAGAATCTATAAATAATAGTGCGTAAGTCCTATAAAAGTTAAAATACCTTTGTACGCCACGATCAATTCTATAGCCCTGTGAAGCAACAAATTTCGATTCACTTAGATACTGATGTTCTTGCATTTAACGAGACGGGCATCTAATCGAGTTGTCGTAAAATTTAAAACATGCTGCCTACCATAGCTCAATTAAAAATATTTGTGTAGATACCTCCTTGAGGGTAGAACTGGCTGTTTGTAGGTTCGCTACGCAGTAGTCAGCGAGCAGCGAACATCATGACCCTGATCCAGTCAGCAAAGATAAATGGGCTATGTATGCCTATTTAAGTGATGTGCTGAAAGGTTGCCGACACATAAAGTGACCCAAATAGTTGCAGCGACACCGCTTGGAACCTGAACCGAATTAAAAAATAGCGATGGGGTTCAGCGGATGCTTACCAAAATTTGAGGCGAGGCACATGATTTTCTGCTCAATTTAAACTGCTTTAACAGCATATCGATAACTTTGACAAGCTCAAAGATTTACATCTTAGGCGGTTTTTTCACTTGCTTTTTATGACTGGATTTAATAATTATTTGTTGAAACTGTTTATGAAAATTGAGGGGTTGTAACCAATATAGTGAGGCAAAATGCAGAATATTAGAGAGTTTAAAATCATAAATATTTGAATAATATTGTTATTGTCAATATTCACTAAAAAATCTTCAAAAGTAAATAAAAAAAATGTTATAAAACTTTGTGTGTTAATTTTTGGTCATTTATTATGATTTTTGCTCAGTCAGCAAGCAACACTGCCCTCTTTCTTTATCAGTTTGTCCTTCCTTTCGTGACCACAACACCAAAAATACTTAAGTTGAAGAAGAAGGTGGGGAGTCTGATGAAACAGAAACCAGACAGGAATAAAGACAAACAGGAGGAATTTACAAAATGCTATGTGCAGATATGGCAGCAGATTATCGAGATCTTAAAAACGGACAGTGCCGTGCGTGCACATGTGTACTATATGCCACAGCTGCAGTTGATCCGTGAACTTGATATTTATATTGATCCAGAAGTGCAGGCTGATGTTTTTGGTCAGTCAGGGAAACTCAGTGCCTATTTTTTGATGACGTTTTTTAACTTGCGCAACGAGGAGGCTAAAAAACAAGTTAAAGAGCTCCTGAAAATTAAGCGTCAGTGTGATCTTAGTCCTGAAGAAAAAATTGAATTGTGAGTCATGAAACGTGGCAAAAGTACAATCTTTAGAAAACTATCTGCAATCTCATCTCACTGCTGAAACGCAAGAATGTGAGAAATTAAATAAAGCAGACAAAAGCGATAGTGATAAATTGCGGGTCAACTTCGCGATCCTATACTTGCAACTACAGCAAACTGTGACGTTCACAGAATTTTCTGAATTATCTGTAGATGATTTACTCCAAATTGAGAAATTGAAGCTTAATGCAGCTAAAGTTTATACCTCGATTGTGAGCGCCCGACAACTAGGCAAGGATTATCTATTTGCGGCATTCACTTATTTTGCTACGTATGTCTCTGAACAGCTGGATGAAACCGGTTATTTGCTCTTGCGGGTCAGTTATTTGTTTTACAAGCAATATCAGGCGATTTGTCCGTTAACGGCTTCTGACGCCAAGCAAAAAGAAATCTGTGATTTGTTGCGCTACATTTGTAAACCGCTGGTTGAGCTTAGTCTGCAACAGCAAGAGGAAAGCAGTGAGGAAAGCAGTGAGGAAAGCGACAGCAGACGATTACTGCAACGCTATTTAGATTTTATGTTGAATCTGGTGCAGTTCAATAAGGAAATTTATGAGAATTGGACGGAGTTTATTCAGGATTTTTCTTTAAAAGAGAAAAAATTTTCCAACTACTTGCGTGCACTAACCATCATTTTTAAACGTCTGGCCGACAAAAAAATCGTGTATCGAAAAATACACAGGAAAATACGAAGAAAACGCATACTGCAAAGAATAAAAGCTAAAAAACGGAAACCGAGAAAACCAAGACCTAAAAAGCTGAAACCTGTGCCGGATTGGCCCTCGCAAGAAGAGGAAGTTGAAAAGGACTACCCGTCGCAGGGGAAGATCACTTTATCTTATTTTCCGGCTGATATCACGTTTGATCCATGGATCGTGATAGATGAAGAGGGCGAGATCGATGCGATTGAACAAGGTTGGCAGATCGAAACCACAGATCCGGGAACTGGTCGTTTTTTTAGATTTGTAAATGAATATGCGACGCATATGTTGCGACATCGACAGCGTCGTTTACAACCGCTGGTGACCAACTCTTATTATATGAGTCAGGATGTAATTCAGCATCTTTTTTACCTGTTAAATGGCGAATTAAATAGCCAAGATCCGGACAGTTCTGCCATGGCTGCCGCCTGTTTACTCAGCCTGAGCAGTGGCTTGTCACCTGTTGCACTCCTGAACTATGAACAGCTGATTGAAAAGGGGGTGCTGCTGAAAACGGGGAGCGCCAAGCGGACGGAATATCAGGTGAGACTGTATCTGGCGATTACTCAGCAAAAAAATGAAAGTTTAATGCCACATCAGTTGAATCATATGGTATCTCATGAGCTGTATTTGTCCAGCAGCTGGTTTGAATATCTACATTTACGTTGTAGTACTTCGCCTGTGACGGTGCAAGAGGTCAATCAATATCTGAAAAAATGCATAGCAGGACAACAGCTTGGTTCAATCACTGTCGAAAAGTTACAGGCACAGTTGTACTTCCATGTTTTTCACCACACGTTTAATGAATATATTGCACATGTGCTGTCGGGTAAAGATAGTTCTCATGATCTTCCCGGCAGTTTTTACGGAGGGGTTGCAAAGAAGCAGCTGAATGAGAAGTACCGGATTTATCTGAATACGCTG
This sequence comes from Acinetobacter sp. SwsAc2, assembly GCF_013391465.1. Classification (NCBI taxonomy): domain Bacteria; kingdom Pseudomonadati; phylum Pseudomonadota; class Gammaproteobacteria; order Moraxellales; family Moraxellaceae; genus Acinetobacter; species Acinetobacter sp. SwsAc2. The sequence continues at coordinate 19,598 of NZ_JACBEZ010000041.1, forward strand.
TGCAGACCGGACACTGAAGCCGGGATCAAGATCGTCGAGCAGCAGTTTGAAAGCTCGAGTGAAGCGGATACCACCCGGCTGGGGAGTCAATTGGCCCTGACTCCGGATTTTGTGTCTGATTTCTTCCAGCAGCTGCATAAGGTCTGTCATGAGAAAATTCAGTTGCATCAGCACTTGATCGAGCGGATCAATGCCTACAGTTTGTGGATGTGGCATATCAGCCTGTTATGTTTAACACGACGTCCGCAAGAACATTTGTTGGGGGAGTGTAGTGCTTATGATCTGGATTTAAGACTGCTATATGTGAATGATAAAAAGAATAGCCAATCACGTAAGGATGGGCGTTTTATTCCGTTAGCGAAGTTTTTTACTCAGGCGTTTAAGCATTATCTCGATTTCTTAAACAGTGTGGTCACTCACTATGCTGACTTACTGAAATTTGTCTTCAAGAAAAATTTCACCCTTGAAGATCTGTTTGGCAAGGTGATTGTCTATCCGGGAAGCCTGCCGGTGACGGCTCAAGCATGGGACAGTCCTAAAATCAGGATCAAGCCTCTTAGCCGAGCTTGGGTGAATGAAGCGTTGTCGCGCTATGCCTCAGCGCCTATTTACAATAACTGGCTGCGCCATTTTGCAATGAATATGCTGATGGATCATGGAGTGGCGTTTAATGTGATTCAGGCCTTGTACGGCCATGATCAACGCGATCAGGAGCTGTTTTATCGTTATTCCTCAGCCTCCTTGTATCAGTATATATGCCATGTCAGTCAAGGCATCGATGAGATGATCAAGATATTGCAGGTTGAGCATTTATCCAGTCCGATGCCAAAAAAGGATAAAGCACATGACAAAGCATGATGTGATTGCTACGTATATTGGTGAGCAAGTTGAACTGACTTTTCAGCAGATGCTCCAATCGATTGCAGGGCGTAAAAGAAGTACGACAGATATTGATAAAGGGCTTGAGAAAATCTGGCTAGATTTTCAGTCAGCGCTGAAGAAATTTTTGAAGAACCATAAGCTTAGCACGGCAACACTCCGAGCCCCTTATCTACAAAAGAGCGAAGCCTATTTTTTTCAACTGAAGGAAGACTACCTGAGCGAAACGCAAGAGGCTTATCCGATTAAAATCATGTCCCTGATATATGAAAATATCAAGCAGCAAGTCGAAGCGGATTTTAATAATAAGATGTCGGATGTCATTAAAAAAAATCAGGGTAATACGCTTGAAATCGATAGCGAAATTGAGAAAATTTGGGTGGATTGTCAGGAAGAAATCAAGGCATTTTTAAAGGAAAGAAAGATTGCCACGGTCGCGCTGAGAGCCCCTTATTTACAATGGGCTGAAGACTGTTTGATTAAGCGTAAAGAAGCTTATGAAAGCGCGTCGGAAGATGCTTATTTGATTAAGATTCCATCAACCATTTATCATCAGATTGCTCAGCAAGTGGCCTTTACTTTTCAACAAATGAAGGAGGCTATTGCAGGACAGAAGGACAGCCAGCAGGATGTCGATGACCAGATTGCCCGAATCTGGGCGAATTTCGCCAAAGGACTGGAGACTTTCTTAAGGAACAAAGACTTCACCACTCGTGCCAAGCGCAAACCGTATATCAAACACAGTGAAGCCAGTTTTTTAGCCTGTTTAGAACAGTATCAGAATGAGGAACACCAGCCTTATCCGATTAAGCTGCGTCCTACGACGCTGTTTTCTGATCCTCCACCGCGGCAGATTCTCAGCACTGAAGCCAGACTGCGGTTGGGACAGCAGCATTTTCATATTGCCAGAGGACTGAAAGCGTATTGGCGTAGCGAGACATTGCAGATGCCAACAGCACAACAGTGCTTGGGTCATCTGTATTTAAGTCTGATTTATTGTTCAGGCTGTAGTGATCTCACTCAGCTGGTCGCCATCGGCAATCGTCTGCTGGAGGAGGAGAAAGAGAAGGAGAAAATGTGCCATCCGTTATCTGGGTATTCAACACTGTATCGAAGTGACTATAAAAAAATTACCAATCCACTGGTTCTCAGTTACTGCATGCCACACCGCTATTACGGCAATGAGATTAAAGACAAGAAGATTTATCAGTGGCGGCATGTCTGGTTCAATCCTTATGCACAACTTTTTTTACACATCCTGAAACAGCAAGCAGAGGACCTGCAACCACAACATCCGCGTAAGGTGCTGGAAGCGATTCTGAGTGTGTTCGAGAATCTTAAAAAACAGCTCAAGGTCTCGGAACAGATTGCGGCATTAAAAAAAATCTTGCGATCCGAGGATCAGGATCTCATTGAGATCACTGCACTCAAGCCCTTTCAGCATGTCAATTTGGCGCTAGAAATCCATCCAGACTTGAGTCTGGATATGTGTTTAAGTGAAGTATTGCAGAATCATCTAAAAACCGTGTCTTTAACGGCAGAAGATCAAGGTGTAGCCTGGTTCAATACCTTGAAATCCACGAATGATCTTGTCAAAGTAGAATATGGGATCCTCCCGTTAGAGACTGAAACAGCCAAACCGGTGGTTATCACGGCACATCAGCAACTGAACGAGCTTCCATTTGAGTTGGATTTTTTTGAACAAGAGCGAGCCCCGGCAGGGAAAAATAAGCAAAGCCAAAGACAACGCCATCAGCAGCAGTTTAAGCAATGGCGCAATATTCAAACCCGGTTGAGTGTAAAGAAGGCAGCCTTAGCGGGCGACAATTATAAAGAATGCAATTTGATAGAAGCACAGTTAAGACTATTGAGCTGGATCTTTTATTTGAGAAAAGAAGAAAAAGAAAACGGCAAGAAATTAAAATTGAGTAGTATCAAGCGTTATCTGAGCAGTTTTGCGAAAGACTATTTCTTTCATATCTATATGTATGACAATGACCTTGAACAGATGAATGTAGAGCACTATGAGCAATTGTATGCCTCCATCCTGAACGGCATCGATGAACGTGCTGAAACACAGCGTGAATACACAGACACTCGCACTCAGGGTCGGGCACAATATGCCTTTGGACGACTGAAAGATTTCCATGCTTTTTGCCAGAAAGAATATCCGGAGAATGTGCCAGCGGTCAGCAGCTTTGACCACAGTGATTTTCAACGTATCCAGTTCTGTCAAGCCAAGCTCATCAGCCCACAGCTGTTTATTCAATTAAAAAAAACAGTCATTCAGAAAATTGAGGCCTGTTCAACTCAAAAAGAAAAAGTCCATTTGCAGCTGTTGCTGCTAATGTACATCCTGGCTTATCGTTTGGGATGTAGACTCAATGAAATCCGGGGGCTGACGCTGGGTGAAATCATTTGTCCTCAACTGCTGTGGAAAGACGATCCAGGCAATCAAACGGTCGCCATACGCATCACCTTGAAAAATAATGTCTATCGACGACTGAAAAGCCAAAATGCGCAACGTCAACTCGATTTGAACGCGGTATTACTGGATGATGAACTGCAAGCGGTGAAAAGCTATCTTCTGCATTGTTTTCAGCAGCCGAATAATAAGAAGGCGAACGAGCAGTTGGTTTTTGAGATCGGTGGAGAAATCCTGAGCGAGCTGTATATCTCAAAAATGACCCGGCTGCTGTTCGATGAAGTCATCAAGCCAGATCACGGCTATACCTTCCACAGTTTCCGCCATAGTGCCGCCACTCATTTGGCAATCGCCTGGTTGGGATCGAAAGAAATGGTGATGACCTATACCGACTACAGCTGGCAGCAGGCTAAGTCTATGCGCAAGCATCTGTTCGGTGAACAGGCTATCAGGCATGAAGCGGTGATTCAGCATAAATGGCGTTTGCTGGCCGATTGGATGGGGCATAGCTCGATTGAACAAACGGCCTCACACTACCTGCATACCCTGGATCTGCTGGCGATTGATCGAATTTACAATACGCCCTGTGTAGTTCATCCTGCTGTTCTGAATAGGCATTATGATCGTGAAGAAACTGAAGCGGTGGATCTGAATCGCGACAGCCAACACCGAAAGTGCTTTGAACGTGAGCAACCGGTGTTGGGTATTGATCAGAAAGTACAACCTTATCTGATGCCCAAGATGCAATTCGAGCTGAAGCCATTATCCTACAAGGTCATCTACACGTATCTCAACACATATCAAGATGCAGAGATCCAAGCACCTCATATAGTGGATAACCTAGATATTTGGATTAAGCGTGCGCTTTGGCTTGCTGTAAAATGGCAAGTACCTTCATTCAGTAAACTTGGATGGAATTTGGACAATGCTGCATCGATCGAGAAAAAGTACTTAAGCGACCTATATGACAAGCAGATCAAAACCAAGCTGAAGCCAAAGAGCCTACAGCTATTTATCGCATTAAAAGATCTTTTAAAGGAGAAAGTTCTGTCGGCTTTAGCTGTATTGATTCAGCATGGCAAACTCAGAAGAAACCAGTTTTGTTTCCAATGTCGTTTTGATGCCCAGCAAAAGCCAAAAATGGATTGGGAAATGCAGGATTTTATCGAGGGGATGCAGCTGTTGTTACCTGAAGATGTCCAATTACAGTACGATAACTATCCGGTGGATCTCACGCAAAAAAGTCGTGAGATTCACGTCTATTTTATCGATCAACAAAGCAATAAAAACATTACATTATCCCTTGCATTTGATTTGCTACTGGAAGCTGTACAACACCCTTCCTTATGGGAATAGCCTAAGCAGATATCGTTCAATTTAAGGGGCCCAGGCCTTTGCTTTGTCAAAATCTGATTTGCCAAGCAAAGGCCTGGGTTTCCGCGAATTTGATTTTTTGTTTTAATTATTCTCATGATTTTAATTCATTGAGGCCCTTTCATAGAATTAAAAAATAAATGTAGGTAGTGCTTCAAAAAGTATGCTGCATAGATTTTGAGATAAATAGGCATCCTTGGGGGTATTGAAAATACAGGGATTTTTTCGGTTAAAATTTTTAAAAAATTAGCCAGCATTAAATTTGAAACACCACCAGAAAATGAAAAAAATTCTAATTTGGTTTGACCAAAGAAAAAGATACCCATATGATAATTACGTTACAGCAAAATCTGTAATCGGGCGTGGAAACCTGAAAATTACTACAGAAGCATTAAAACCGCTTTAGCGGTTTTTTGTGCTTATTATGCTTAGTTTGCCATTATGGTAGGCCAGGCAGGGCAGTCTATGACTGGCCGTCTTCTGTAGTGCGGTATTTCCACCCCTGTTTGGTCTACCTCCATCTCGTGGAAAAGATGGTTGTAGATAGTTAATTCTAAACTACAGGTACTAAACATGAAGATTTTATTATCTAATCCCCCCATTTCTCTTAGGTCTCTTTTGTTAGCGCTGACTGGATATTGACGGTCATTTAATTCACAGCTTTAACCAAATCGAACTATATACATTTTCAAATTTCGTACTTGAGCGAAAGTAGGAAAGTGTTGCCTGGAGAAAATAAGAAATGGGTTCTACACGACTATTGACCAATATTATTCAGCGTAAAGTCATGTTGCCAGAAGAAATGTCACCTTCAATGCAGCGTGACAATTTTGAAGTGGCACTGACTGATTTTGAAAAGCATCCAATCATCAAATGTTTATTTAAGGCGGATAACCAGCGTTCTACGGAATATTGGAGCGTGCAAGAAATTGCAAACTTTATTGAGGATTGTACAGAAGATCAAAATATCAATTTGTGTATCTTGTATTGGAAAGATATACACGGCAATATTTACATTATTGATGGAGCACATCGTCTTTCCTGTATCTATGCGTGGATTAATAGATATTTTGCGGATGAGCAAGTCACTCAAGCACCTAATTTCAATGATCCACAAAAACAAGATATTCGTTACCTCCGCAATTATTTAGGAGATCTCGCTGATTTTCAAAGAATTTGCGCTGATGCTGAATTTGCAGAAAAAAAGTCGAAGTTAGAAGATATTAAAATCAGTTTCAGGCAGGTACTGGGGACTCCGGAAGATGCGCGACGGGTATTTCAATCTATTAACTCAGATACTAAACGTTTAGATAAATATGAGGAATATCACCTAAGAAATCGCGGTAGTGACGCGTATTATGCGATCTATGCCTGTTGTTATATCAATGACAATAAATCTAACCTAGAAGAGCTCCAATATACACGTTTAAATGAGTTGATTGAGTTAGGGGAGAGGATCCACCAGTTACTTTTTTCGACCATTTTATTAGACAATGAAATGAGTCATGGCAAAAAAATTGGCCTGGTCAATGAGCTGATGAATATCATTGCGGGTGATCAGATTCATAATATTATGAGTCTGAATCAGGGGGAGCGCGTTGAAAACCTAATGTCGCATCTGTTGACCATTCTTTGCAGAATAGCGACGCCTGTAAAAAATGCTGGGGTTCCGAGTTTGGGCTTACATCCATACTTATATTTTTATAAGGATCAGCGTTTTCAGATTACTTCTTTTCTTGCATGGTTTTCAATTGTGTATGAAATTCATGAAAGCCGCATGCAGATTCATCATCGAAAGATTAGTTTCAAGGACTTCACCCGGGTACGCCGTAGTATTGAGTTCTTGATCGCCAATTTCCCCGTGGCGACCACCGAAACGGTCGGCAAGTTCGGCAGTGGTATCAAGGGCTATGATCGGCTACAAATTGTCTATAAAGCCTTTATTTGCTTAAGCTTGGAAATGGAGGTTGATTTTGATGATGAGAAATGCCTGAATACCTTTATTCTTTCCATGTCTAAGGCCTTCAAGTACATAAACTTTAACGAGTTCTATGTCGAAAGGTTTTTGGGTGGTTATGATGATGCAGTAGTCAAGAATGTGGTGGGATATGTGGAGTCGATTAGTCCAATTTCTCGGTCAAAGCCAAAGGCCTTTTCGGCATTAACCAAGAGTCTGCTTAAGCACAATTTTGTGGTGGGTAATCATAACTTTTGCCTCATTTGTGATGGATTGATCTATCTTGATTCTACTGAATCGGATCATAGGATTGCCAAAGCCGTAGGTGGGCAAGGCGTTCTAGAGAATGGCCTGCTGGTTCATCCCATCTGTAATAGGATGAAATCAGATCTGAGCCTGGAAGAGATTAGAGCGGATTTGTTTGGTGAATTACTGTATTGAGCAGCAGAGGCGGTAAATTAATTTTCTAAAATTTATCAATGATTTAGCTTTTTATATATTCAGCCAATGTGGTTGTTTTTAATTCACTTTAGAATCACAACCAGAAACTAGCTGTAGTTTCTGAATGACCGTCAAGGTCCTTAGTTTTGCCTATAGATTCCCCCTATGGGCATTTTTTTTTTGATCTAAAACATGTATAGGTGACTTTAAAATAAACCTTTTAGCAATTCATAAGCAATGAGTATTAAGGCTGAGACCATCAGCAACACAAAAATGAGTTCCACTCTAGTTAACATCTTAGTTTCATTTACTATCCGCATGCTTCAACAGCAGCTTTGAATGTTTCACTTAACCTTTAAACTTTTTTAAAAGTTAAATGTATTTACATATGAGTTCTAAAATTTGATAGAATTTATTAAAAATTTAGATTCTAAGTGTAAATAATGAGAAGCGCTAATATTCGACGTGATGGTTACTTAAAATTTCTGAATACATGGCAAAACCGTGATGTCATTAAAGTACTTTCAGGTGTACGTCGCTCTGGAAAATCCACCTTATTGGCGATGTTTCAACAAGACCTAAAAGCACAGGGTGTACAAGCCGAAAACATCATTGCCATCAACTTCGAATTTATGGAATTTGAAGAACTCACCGATTACCGTAAACTACATGATTATGTATTGTCCAAAGTTGATAAAAGTAAAAAAAACTATGTTTTTTTAGATGAAATACAACATGTTACCAATTTTGAGAAAGTGGTCGACTCTTTATATGTTCGGGATTATATCGATTTATATATTACAGGCTCAAACGCATTCTTTCTAAGTGGAGAACTTGCGACTTTACTTACAGGACGCTATATCGAGCAACATGTTCTACCTTTGTCATTCCAAGAATTTAAACAGTGGCATATTGAAAATAATCCGATCATCCAACAATTATCCAATCGTGATTTGTATGCCATGTATACGCGCAGTAGTTTCCCTTATACGCTTGCCATGACTAGCCAGCAAGAAACTTATGATTACTTGCAAGCGGTCTATGCCAGTGTAATGTTTAAAGATGTTATTCCCCGTTTGAATACTGCCGATATTAACTCTCTCGAGCGTGTCGCAAGATATTTGGCAAGCGTGACAGGCTCACCTATTTCCATCAATAAAATTAAAAATACCTTTGTTTCAAGTGGGGTTAAAATTTCATTTGAAACAGTAAAACGCTATATTCAGGGCTTACAGGACAGTTTGTTATTTTATAGTGCTGCACAATTTAAAGTACGCGGGCGTGAGTTATTACAATCCTCTGAAAAATACTATTTAGTTGATGTCGGATTGCGCCGGATTATGTTGCCTGATGCTAATGCTGATCAAGGTCATATCTTAGAAAATGTGATTTATCTTGAGCTTGTCAGACGAGGTTATACGGTCTATGTAGGGCGGGTTGATGAATATGAAATTGATTTTGTTGCTGTCGATACTTTACAGAATTTAACTTATTATCAGGTGGCATTAGAAACGCTCAATGAGGAGACACTCAGCCGAGAGTTACGTCCATTACAGAAAATTTCTGATTCGTATCCCAAATATTTACTTACCTTAGACACGATAGGGACTGAAGCAAATTATAATGGTATTGTAAAAATGAGTGCTCTCGATTGGTTGCTATCTGAAAATAAGTAAAGTTGAGGGTAGTCATCGGCACTTCTATTTATTGATTAAAACTCAAAGACTTTTCAGCATCATCCAAGAATGTATTCAAGCATAATTTCTGCTCCAATTGTGATGGATCGATCGATTTACCTCGATTCGATTGAGTCAGACCCTCATGATTGAGCCAGATTCGCTTACTGAAAGTAGCGAGAATTGCGCTGGAGTTTCTGAAGGATATTAATTCCTTAGTTTGCCCATTCATCCATGTGGGCATTTTTTTTGATCAAAATACAATGCTGTTCTTGCTAAAAAATGACGGCACCTACAATAAAACACAATATTCCAAAAATAATCCAAGGCCAGATCTTTGTCTTCGGTTGTTCTAAATTCTGAGGATTATATTCCGTGTGTTCTAGCGATGTCGGTTGTGGAACACGGGTCTTTTTAGAGTAAGGCTGGTGTTTAGAGTAAGATAGGGCACTGTTGCAAATAGAGATTTGAGTCGATGATGTTTCCTTTAAAAAGTACTTAGAGACCGAAAACCCTGTTGATTAGACACACTTCACCCTGAGGCTGACCATAATAAAATGACGATGCTTGTCCTTTACGTAGTGCACGCATGACTTCAATACCTTTAATTG
>NZ_JACBEZ010000042.1:0-28876 GCF_013391465.1 Acinetobacter sp. SwsAc2
GTAAAAATCCACACAAGTTGTTCTTCATAATCTCTTAATGATCTTCTTGCTGATTCGTCATCAGCAAGCTAGGTCGGCTATACTACTCTCTTTCAAGAAGAAGTCAACTGGTTTTGTTAATTATTTTTAAACTTATTCAAGACTTCCAGATTCTACCGCTTGGGCTAAATCCTTGTTTCTCAACAAGTTTTAATCAACATCACCGCCGATGGATGTGCATTCTACAGCATTTCCAAACCAACACAACCCCCTTTATTCAATTATTTATAAAAAAACCTCCAACTGTTTACTTATTCAGCAAAATATCGCTTTTTTACTAACATTTCTTAAAATTTGATTTAACAATGAGCAATAAAGAGCTGTTAAGATAGTTAAAAGATTATTTTTTTAATTCACCTGCTGATTATAAAGTTCCGGAACTCTTTTATATGCAACACATTCGCCACTTATGTGCTGGTCTACTCTTTGTAGGCTTTACAACATTTGCATTTGCTGAAGATGTAGCGCCTACAGCTGCCAGCGAAATAGATACCAGTGCTGATCCGCAAACAGCTCAATCTTCTTCGCTTAAAGAATTAAAGAATATTAAAGCAAAAGATTTAAAAGTAGATGCCAATGCAGCACAACCTGATAATGTAAAAGATCCGCTTCAACCTTTAAATAGACAAATTTTTGCCGTCAATGATGCTTTAGACCGTGCGATCGTTCGCCCAATTGCGGTGGAATATAAAGAAAAGATCCCTTCTCCGATTCGTGACTCTTATAGTGGCTTTCGTAAAAACCTCGGTGAACCTTGGAATGCGGTGAACCAACTTATACAAGGTCGTCCCGGCCGTGCCGCAAAAACTTTAGGTCGATTTACCATTAATACGGTAACTACTTTAGGTTTTGCAGATCCTGCTTCGCGCTTAGGTTTAGAAACTGAAGATGAAAACTTTGGTACGACTCTTGGCTATTGGGGGGTTCCATCTGGCCCATATCTAGTACTCCCAATTTTTGGACCAAGCACTTTCCGTGATGGCTTTGGTTTGGTTGTTGATGGCTATGCACGCCCACAAAGATATATTTTAGAAGATGAAGAAGGCCTGTATTGGGCGGAACAGGCTTTACGTGGTATTGATGTGCGATCACAACTGATTGATATTGAGGGTGCGATTCAAGGCGACAAATATTCCTCAATTCGTGATATTTATTTACAACGTAAAAACTTCATTATTGCTGAGAAAAAAGGCCAAGAAGCTGAAGGAATGTTCATTGATGAGGTCGGTGATGATGATTCTTCTAGCTCTCCATCAACCAATGAATCGCATCAAATGTTAGATACGGAATAACAATGTATTGCAGCTAGAGTTGAATTTTTTTTCTCTAGCTGTAATTTGCTTGTTATAGTAAAGCAATAGCTTAATGCTAAGGATAAGCCATTTTTTTTATGTATTTCATTCAACCTTCTCGCCATATTCCATATTTAGAACAGGTGCTAGACACACTACCAAGTGTGCAAATGATTCGCATAGAAGACATTGATCTTTATGACCCGACTATTATTGCTATTGCCGATATCCAAGATTATTTAGATTATAAATGGACACTGCCTACCATTGTCCTTGCCTTTGAAAATGAAGGTAGTGCTTTAGCCCAAGCTTGGGAACTCGGTGCTTTAGCAGGTTGGATGTGGAATAAACTGCCCAGTAACCCACAGCAATCCTTACTCAAAATTGATGCTCAATATAAGCGTAATCAAGACAGTCGCGATCTGCCTTCCGCTGCAGAGTTACAAAAGCGACTTTTACCAAACCCTATAGAACTCCAAAACTACACCGTTGAAACGTTTTTTCAACCTTCTGCTTATTTGTCTGGAGACTGGTTTGATTATTGGAAAATTAGCGATAAAGAAGTGATGTTCTATTTGGCTGATGTATCCGGTCATGGGGTCACCAGTAGTTTATTAACCTCTTGGATGGCGGCTTTTCATGGTCGTGCAAAAACACCGCGTGGACTCATTAAGAAACTCAATGGCATGTTAGTTCAAGAGAATATTGAAAAGCACATCACCATGATTGCAGGGATTTTAAACCTCGAAACCCATCAACTTCGCTGGTCGAGTGCAGGGCATTACCCCCCCGCAATTATCTTTGAGCCAAATCAAGCTCCTAAAATATTACATACCAGTAGTTTTCCTTTGGGCCTTACTGAAGAATTGGAAGTTGAAGAGCATGAATGTGTACTCAACCGTCATACCCGCTTCATTATTTGTTCCGATGGCGCACTTGAACCCTTCAATGGCGGACTGAATGATCAGTTCACACAATTGGTGTATCATTTGCAAAATCAATCCTTTGAAGCACCAGAACATGTTGCAGATGATATTGCCATTTTAAGTTTACGTCGAATGAATTAATCAAATTATCAATAACTTATTACAATATCCTATCTTCTAAGACTGTTAGATACTTGAGTAAGTATTTGCCCTATGGGATAATTTCCTATCCTTCTCTGCAAATGGCATTTATATGTCAACAGGTCATGTTGAATATGCAAGCTTGAATGGAACGCATATTTTTAAGCTTATTGGCGAAGTGCGTGCCCAATCTTGTATCAGTCTAGACAAACTTTTAAACCGTATTGAACAACAGTCAAATGTTGTTGGTGCAATCGTAGATTTAACCCAAACTACATTCATCGACAGCACTGTGTTAGGCATTTTGGCAAAGTTAGGCTTAAAGCTTAAACAGATCCATAATATCCAAGCTGTCATGTTGTCCACCAACTCTGATATCACTACCTTAGCCAACAGTATGGGGCTAGGGCAGGTTTTTGTGATTTTAAACTACTGTGGCGATCCAAACGTTTGTACCCTCGAACTGATGGAAGAGCACATTACACATCGTAATATGTTAAACACCGTACTAGATGCGCATAAGACTTTGATGGAACTGAATCAAAGTAATCAAAATATGTTTGAACCTTTAGTCAAACAGTTGCAAAAAGAACAAGACAGCCTCGATCAAGTGTCACAGCAACAAAACGCATAACAACAAATTTTGTAGGCCCATTTATGACTTTACTTTCTGTTGCACAGATGAACTCTCAAAATGACATCGAAGCAAACTTCCTTGTTATTGAGTCTCTCATTCAACAAAGTAAAGCAAATGGTGCTGAACTTATTGTGTTTCCAGAAAACTTCGTTTGTTTTGCTGCAGGCAAACAACGTGAGACAGCAGCACAGTTTGAAGACATTCAAAAGCGTTTAGAAAATCTTGCTCATCAATATCAGATCTGGATCGTCGCGGGTACTCTCCCATGCCCGTTCCGTCCAGATGGTTCTGTTATTGAGGATGGTCGTGTTCGTACAGTCAGTCTTTGCATTAGCCCTGAACGTACTGAAGCACGTTATGACAAAATTCATTTGTTTGACGTACAAGTTGGCGATGCTGTGGGTGGCTACAAAGAATCGAAGTTTTTTGAACCTGGTACAGATGTCGTTGTGGCAAAAACGCCTTTTGGTAATATTGGCTTGATGGTTTGCTATGACTTACGCTTTCCTGAATTGGCTTTAACTTTACGCGCGCGTGGTGCAAATATTTTGACTGCTCCTGCTGCATTTACTTACACCACGGGGCAAATGCACTGGCAGTTATTATTACAAGCCCGTGCGATGGATAGCCAAAGCATCGTGTTAGGCGCAGCGCAACAAGGTTGGCATGGTGAAAAGAGACAAACTTGGGGACATGCAGCAGCAACCAATAGCCGTGGTCAAGTTTTGGATTTAATTCTTAACCCGGGTGCACAGTTGATTACGGTACCGTTTGACTTGGCGGAACAAGTTCAAATTCGTGAAAGCATGCCGTTAATGCAACACCGAAAATTAGTGCAGTTTTAATCACGCTGCGATCGTTTAAGACAAGGTTATTCTTCGCACAAAAACTTCATATTGATTCACTACTGCTCTTTCATGGAGTAGCTCTAGCTCTCATAAAATACATGACTCTAATTTATCTTTAAAATTAATAATCACTCGAATCGCTCTCAGTTTTCATTCACATCGACAAGCCCTGATTGCGAATGTTAAAAAACAATAATAGGATTCTATATCATTGATTTTTAATTAACTAAACCCTCAACTTAATCGCAAGCATTCTCTGTATAAATTTACAAAAACACTGCTTATTCTTTCTGCAATTTAGGACAGGATAAGGACTCAAATACAATATTCAGGGAATCACAATGTCTTTAGAAAAAGTAGTTTATACAGCACATGCTAAAGCGACAGGTGGGCGTGATGGTCGCGCAACCTCTTCTGATGGAATTTTAGATGTAAAACTCACCGTTCCTAAAGAAATGGGCGGCGCAGGTGGTGGAACCAACCCTGAACAGCTTTTTGCCGCAGGTTATTCTGCATGTTTTCTAGGTGCAATGAAGTTTGTTGCTAACCGTGACCAATTAAAAATTACACCTGATGTTTATATCGAAGGTGATGTAGGTATTGGCCCGATTCCAACAGGCTTTGGTATTCAAGTGACCTTGAACATTCATTTAGAAGGTTTAGAGCAAGCAGAAGCGCAAAAATTAGTGGATGCAGCACATATTGTTTGTCCTTATTCAAATGCAACGCGTGGCAATATTGATGTGACGTTGAATGTGATTGTTTAATTTTTAAATGAACATCCACTTAAAAATAAAGACTAATTTTTAGGTGGATTTAATTTATTCAAATATTCTATATTGACTTAAAGAATGTAGAAAAACACCTAAAATGAAACGTGACAAATCAAATGATGAAACTTTTCTTCAACTGACTAATATTGCAAATAATTTTAAATCGACTGAAGAAAATTATCTCCTTTCCTATCCTTATTTTTTAAATTACTTCCAAAATTTAGAATCTATCAATTTAGAGAATTTGGTTATCGGAATAAGTTTACTTACTCTTGGATGCCCATGATCCTAAAAGCGCTAAATCTTAAAAATACAGAAGAAGTTCTCTTCATCTTAAATGAAGTCAAAAAAGGCAAACTTATCGATGAACAACAACTTACAACGCTAAAAACTACCTTTAACAATTCACTTGTTGGTACATCAAAACTCTTACATTTTATAAACCCAAAGCAATATGCGATTTGGGACAGCCGTGTTTTTAGATTTCTAAACGATGTAGAACCACATAAATATAGACTAGAAAAGCCCAGAGCTTATATTGAGTATTTAAATCTTATCGAAGAGCTAAAAAATGAAAAAGCATTTACAGCATTTTTTGAGTTAATGAAACAAAAAGTTGGTTATGACATTACGGAATATAGAGCTTTGGAACTTGCATTTTTTAAAGGCTCTCAATTTCAAAATAAATGAACCCCTCTAAAATTGGATTTTTTAAATTTAATCTTTAGCTTCACTCATTACTCAGCCGCTTCATTAGTCACACGTAATACTTCTTCCAGTGTGGTTTTCCCAGCCAACACTTTACGCAAACCATCATCACGAATAGAGCCTGAGTGTTGTCGGGCATAACTTTCTAATTCATATTCAGCGGCATTGCCATGAACTAAACGGCGCATCTGATCGTCCACAGCGACAATTTCATAAATCGCCGTCCGCCCTGTAAAACCTGTATGTGCACAACGTTCACAGCCATTCGGTTGAGGTAACTGAAGTTCTGCTTTTGGATTCAAATGCTGAAACAGTTGTGTTTCAAAAGTATCGGCTTCATGCCATGTCACACAGTGACTACATAAGGTTCGCACTAAACGCTGTGCAATGACACCAATCAAAGAACTCGACAACAAAAACGGCTCAATGCCCATATCTTTTAAACGGGTCACCGCACCAATGGCCGTATTGGTATGCAGTGTAGATAAAACCAAATGCCCTGTGAGTGATGCTTGGACCGCAATTTCAGCCGTTTCCAAGTCACGGATTTCACCCACCATCACCACATCAGGATCTTGACGCAGCATGGCTTTTAAGGCTCTCGCAAAAGTCATATCGACTTTGGTGTTAACTTGGGTCTGTCCAATCCCTTCCAATTGATATTCGATCGGGTCTTCTGCGGTCAAAATATTTTTCGAACCATCATTAAGGTCTGAAAGCGCCGCATAAAGCGTTGTTGTTTTACCCGAACCTGTCGGCCCTGTGACCAAAATAATGCCGTGTGGGCGATGCACCAATTGGGTTAAACGCTCATAGTCAGGTTTCAATAAGCCCAAATGTGTCATGTTCAAACGACCGGCTTGTTTATCTAATAAACGCATCACCACACGTTCGCCATGTGATGATGGCAAAGTCGAAACACGCACATCCACTTCACGACCGGCTAAACGCAGTGAAATACGCCCATCTTGCGGAATCCGTTTTTCTGCAATATCCAATTTGGCCATGACTTTAATACGAGACACCAACAGCGGTGCTAGTTCACGGCGTGGCTGCACAATTTCACGTAATTGCCCATCGACACGTAAACGCACCGATAGTTTCTTTTCAAAAGCTTCAATATGAATATCTGATGCGCCAACACGAATGGCTTCAGACAATAACGCATTAATCAAACGAACAATTGGAGCATCATCTTCTTGATCCATCAGATCTTCAGCTTCAGGCACTTGGTCAGCTAAACTGAGTAAATCGGGATGATCTTCTAAACCTGCGGCCACTTGTTGTGATTCGCCACTGTCCCCTGCATAGCTACTGCTTAAAAGCTGGTGAAATTCTTCATCACTACACAGTTGATGTTGTGCTGCCACACCTAAAAAACGACGTGCCTCTTGCAAAGCCAACAACGACGTACTTTCACGGCGCACAATAAAGGCTTGATCGCCTTCGTAACGCAACAGCACGCCATGACGCTTCGCAAAACTATAGGGAATTTGTAATTGTTTAAGCACTTGCATCTTAAAATTATAATAATGATGAAAAATATTATTTTGAGTGTACTCTAAGCATATGACAGCGTGAAGTCTGTTTTTCACTGATTTGCAATATAAGGAAATGTGCTGTTGCCTAATATGAATGAACTGTTTGAATCGGATAGCCCCAATTTAAAATGGTGGGGGGAATACAACTTTGAGTTGAATCAAGCTCGTGCGTGGCAGTTCGGCTCATTACTTTTTCGCCTCACCCGCGGTCTACAAGAATGGCGTTTAGAGTTCCATCGTCCTCAAGTTCAGTATGACTATGAGCAAAAGTGGCATGCGATAGAGGACCCACATTTCGCCTTTCCACAACCCGTTGAAATTAAACGCTACATGTTTAAAAACACTCACCATACGATTCAACTGATGCCACGTTTGGCCGATCGTTCAGTGGTAATTAAACCTGTCGACCCGATTTATATTCCAGCTGGTCAGCGCGGGACGCTGTATATCAGCACTCCGTTATGGATTTCGGGTTTTATTGAAGGTCAGCGCGATCCCCTATTTGATATTCCTGTGATTTTACCCAAAGAAACTTGGTTTGGGCCAAACCACCGTACAGGTGAAATTGCCTACGCTACAGCTGTCGATGGTCGAACTGAATTGCATCAACTCAAACCACGTGCATTTCGTGCAGTGACTCCCATTGAGTTCCACAATACCAGCCATTTACAACTGCGTTTTGACCGCATGAACGTGCCTGTTTCAGCCCTGCCTTTATTTTATAGTGAAAGTACGGATCGACTTTGGACATCACAAATTAAAGTCTTGCATGAAGGTGCCGATCGGCCACCGAGAATCCGTATCGAAAATCGTACGCCTCCGCATGCAGGCAAAGTGATTTATGTGCATCCACCTCGCTCTTCGGCGAGTGCGTTATTTAATATGTTTGATTCATTCTTCTAAGGGGGAAATATGCCAAACTCAAATATTCCCCAAGAAATTACCAGTAGCCTAAAAGGCATTTTCACCAACATCAATACAGAACGATTAACGGAAATCTTAATTGCCTTAGTGCTGTGTTTTGTTGGGTTTCTCTTGGCACGTCTGGTTTCAAATACCTTTATCCGAACCATTGGAACCAAGTTTAACGCCCACCAACGGCTGGTCTGGCGTCGTGGTATTTTTTACTTTATTTTCCTAATTTTTGTGATGGCCAGCCTCAAAGAAGCTGGTTTTAAACTGAGTGTATTTTTAGGCGCCGCAGGTATTTTGACGGTTGCTTTGGGTTTTGCCTCACAAACCTCAGCATCCAACTTAATTAGTGGATTGTTCCTGATTGGTGAAGGTTCTTTTGAAATTGGTGACACCATTTCAATCACCCTTATTCGCGGCAATACCATTGAAGGTGAAGTCATTTCAATTGACCTCCTCTCGGTTAAGTTACTCACTCAGGACAACATTTATGTACGACTACCGAATGAACAACTGATTCGAGCCCCAGTTCATAACCTCTCTAAGTTTCCAATACGGCGCATTCCCATCACCCTAGCAATTAACTTTCATGAGAACATCATTAAAGTACGCGAGGTGCTGATTGATGTGGCTAATAAATATCCTTTGGTGCTTGCAGACCCTAAACCTGCCGTCACCGTCACCGCCTTTCGCGAATCTTCGATTGAGTTACTGTTTGCCGTGTGGTGTCAGCAAGAACACTTTTTACAAGTGCGCGATGAAATGCAGGAACGTATTCGCAATGGTTTCTTAGATAACCAAATCGAAATTCCTGTGCCGAAAATGGGTTTTGTCGATCATCCGCTTTCGCGTCCATTATCCAATGAAGAAATTGATCAATATGCCAATGCACAAGCCTTGAAACGAGAACCGAACATCAAATAAATCGCCTCAGCTCCTTATGATCCATGCAGACATAAGGAGCTGAACTTGTTTAATTGGTCTTTTCCTCAAGTTCAGGCATCGGTGCAATATACGCAATTATCAACATCACCAAACCTGCGCCTAAGAATGAAATCACACGGGTGAGTGTCCCAATGTGAGATAAGTCAAACAAGACCAATTTCAGTGTCACAAGAACTAAAATACACCCACCAAAAATCCACAATGAACGCAAGTTCCGTTTGGTCGCCGTCAGCATGCAAATGAAAGCCAAACTGACCCAAAGCAAAGTAAAGCTCAGTTGCACCAAGGCATTTTCCCACATTTTCCAGTCATTATAGGGTGTTGCAAAATAGACATGCAGCGCACGTAGCACCACATAACTACTGAGCCAAAGTAGACTCGACATCATCAAAATGGCACCCAGACTTTTTTCCAAACCCGCTTTCATTTGTAAATTCAACATCCAAATGAAACCGATCAGCATCGCAATACTGACCAAGTCAAATGGGTTGAAAATGGGTAACCAGTACCCTGCAAAAGCTTGTTGGCTAAAGATCTGAGAACACACGATCCAAAACAACATGAGCACTAAGGTATTGCGTGCTTGCCAAAACTGTCTCCATCGCGTTTGAGTCGGTTGTGTATAGCACCATGCAGCAAAGGCCAGCGGTAAAATGACCATGCTCAAATACGGCATACTTGGAATGAAAGTTAAGCTGGTCAGCGCCAAACTCAGTAAAGCCCCCAAACTTACCCACTCCTGCTCATCCTCCACACCCTGTAACGGGCGAAGCCACAGCAACGTGAGTAATCCACTCGTTAAAGCAAACAATAGGCGATCTAAACCAGTCGACCACATAATGATGCCATCATGGCTCAAGCCCACCAAGAAAATAAAGGCAACTGCATACAACGGAATCAGGCCAATCCATTTAGGTAATAACCATGACCAACTGGCTTTACGGTAGAGCAACCATTCATTTAGTACTGTATATAAAAGCACGATGATCAGCAGTGCCATCATTACCTGACTTTTACTGTCGATTTCATCCAAAAGTAAAATAAACAACATGCTGGTTGCTGAAAGTAGTTGTAAGCAAAAAAAGGCAATGGTGGCAAAAGACAACTGTTGTCTAAAGCGCTCTACACTGTTGGCAACGGCAACCACAGCAAAATAACTCAGACACAGCGCCCAATAGACTTCCGTTGGAAAACGATTGAGCTCCACCACATAATACAGACTTGATAGTCCTGCCACGGCCAATAAGCCCATCGCCAAATAACGACTCAGGGCAGAGTTTCGATATAAGGCATACATAAAGATCAATGCACCCTCAACACTCCAACCCACTACGCCCCACTGATCAGGCAGTAAAATAGGGGGAATCAGTGCCAAGAAGACCAAAGTCAAACTGAGATAACTTTGCGCAATCAGCTCAACGCTATGGGCTCTTTTTAGCAGTTGATAAAGCATGGCATAGAGCGCTGCAAAGCCCAGACTAAAGCCTGCCTGCCAAGTCGTTTCCTCAAAATACATCACATACAAAAAAGCAAAAGCAACAATGGGGGCAGCAAAAATCAAAGCCACATCCAAGATCGGTTTTAACTTAAACTGAGTTAAATCCTCACGCGCCAACAGTTGACTATAACGAAAACTCAACCAAATAAAGACCGTACTATGTGCCAAAACCAACAAGGCAAGCATGCCTCGCTCAGGCACTTTACCCTGATAAAAGGCATAAGCGCCGCCTACGACCACCGTCATTAAAAAAGCAATTTGATTGAGGACTTTCCACGGCCTGAACGTGCTTAAAACAGCAACCGAAATATTGATAACCAAATAGTAGGCCACCAGCTCTATCGCAGTGGCATTCCGTACAGGTAAGGTAAAAGGCGCCAAATATGCAATGATCATCGCCATCAACGCCAGCTCAATCGACTGTTGTTTTAAACTGAGCCAAAGTGTAAGCGCCATCACCACCACAAAGCACAGACTTGCAATCGCTAAACTTGCAATCACACCGCTGTAGTAAGCAAAAAACAAAGTCAAAAATAAACCTGACAGTCCAAGTGCTTCCAAAGCCAAAGCAAAACTGTGGTTCTTTTGTAGGAGCGCATAACCAAAGACCACAACACCTACACTTACAGCAGCAACGAGGCTAAGCTTTACCGCGAGACTCAACTGCCAATGTTCGGTGGCAAAGCGTAATAGTAAAATAAGCCCAATCAGCAGTATCACAATCGCAACTTTTAAGACAGGATTGCCCTGCCAAAGCCAGCGTTTCACTTGCTCACTGAGACTTAAATCATCTGTGTTGTTTAGAGTAGTGGGTAAAGAGGGAGCGTTTTCAGATTCTGTGAATCGGTCAGATATCACCTGATGTGGTTGTGCTTGCACGGATAACAATAGATATTCTAGACGACGCAACCATCGAAAGAAAAAGAACAACCAACCACTGATCCCCAATCCAATGAGTCCGCCCCATTGCCCCACCATGCCAATTAAAATGACGAAAGCAGCAAGGTAAAGCGGCACTTTTGACGTTGGCTGAAAAGCAATGCCCCGTTGTTCCGCCAAGGTCATACTAGGGTTTTCAATGCTATCAACATAGTGCATAACACTCATGATCAAAGCAATTCCACACAATGCACTCAACAGCGGTACAGCCAGAAACCATGCTGCAATAGCAACAATCGTGAGCCCCATTAACCACATCATGCGAATTTCACGCTGTCCAGTTTGCATCCGTTCTCGATCTCTTTTTCTCATCTTCAAATAATACATCAGCTTGTAGTACATCTTTAAGCGCATAACCGTAACCATCTATGCCAATCGGTACATCAATACACTTTGTTCTGCGTCAAAATCACGTACAATAAACGGGTTATTTGGATAAGGAATCTTGCAATGCCACCATTTGTCTTGGTCGATGGCTCATACTTTTTATTTCGTGCTTTTCATGCTTTGCCACCGCTCACCACGTCAACTGGCTTACATACCAATGCAATTCGTGGGGCAATTTCTGCCATCCAAAAACTGATGCGTCGTACCCAGCCAACACATATGGCAGTCATTTTTGATACGCCAGAACCAACTTTTCGTCATGTGCTATCGCCGATTTATAAAGGTGACCGCCCAAGTATGCCTGAAGAATTATCAGAACAAATTCCATACTTGCATGCCTTAATTCGTGCGCTTGGTATTCCACTGTATATGCTACCGGGTGCAGAAGCAGATGACATCATCGGGACTTTAGCCAAACGTGCAGAAGCTGCGGGACAGCAAGTGCTGATTTCCACAGGCGATAAAGACATGGCTCAACTGGTGACCGATAAAGTCACGCTAGAAGACAGCTTTAAAGACAAGCCCATGGATGTAAATGGTGTGTTTGAAAAATTTGGGGTGTGGCCAAACCAAATTATTGACTATCTGACTTTAATGGGCGATGCCTCTGACGGCATTATGGGTGTTCCGGGTGTCGGGGCTAAAACCGCAGCAAAACTATTAACAGAATATGGCTCAATTGGTGGCATTTTAGAAAATGTCGATAAAATTAAAGGCAAAGTCGGTCAAAACATCAAAGAACATGCCGATGGAATTGCTCTAGATCACCAACTGGCAAGTATTGTCTGTGATTTAGAGACAGGACTGACCTTTGACGATCTGAAACTCCAAGATCCGAATACCGAAGCCTTGCGTTCACTGTATACCGAGCTTGAATTCCGTCAGCAGTTACAATCGCTCGATCATCCAAACAATCCAAATAGTGCAACCTACAAACAAGCGACGCAACACATTGCCAAATCAGCACAGTCTGAAACCATCATCAATACAGAAGATCAGGCTGTTCAAAGCAGTGTCGATGACCAACTGGGTCAAGCAAATTACCATACTGTGCTCAGTACAGAACAGTGGACTCAATTATTCAAACGTTTAAGTACAGAAAAACGTTTTGCCTTTGATACCGAAACCACCAGTTTAGACTATCGCGTAGCGAAAATTGTTGGTTTCTCGGTCGCGTTCGATGCGCAAGATGCGTATTACGTTCCACTTGCGCATGATTATGAAAATGCACCTGTGCAGTTAGATCGTGAACAGATCTTGGCGCAAATTAAACCTATTTTAGAAGATGAATCGGTTCAAAAAATCGGTCATCATTTGAAATATGATGCGCATGTCTTAGAAAATCATGGCATAGAACTAAAAGGCTGGTATTTCGATACCATGTTGGCATCTTATGTACTCAATGCTGTGGCGACTCGTCACGGGATGGATGACGTTTCGCGTCTCTACCTCAGCCACTTAACCACTACTTTTGAACAGGTGGCGGGTAAAGGCGCAAAACAGAAAACCTTTAACCAAATTGAGATCGAAACCGCCGCGCACTATGCTGCGGAAGATGCCCATGTAACCTATCGCCTGTTTGAAGTGCTCGATGCCAAACTGCAAAAGCATCCCGAATTGGTCAATATTTTACATAATGTCGAAATGCCAGTTGCCCGCGTCCTGACCATCATGGAAGAAAACGGCATTGAGCTCGACTTAAGCTTCCTTGACCAACTCGGTGTTGAGTTTGCCAATACCATGGCCAATCTTGAAAGCCAAATTACCGAACTGGCAGGACAAAGTTTCAATGTCAGCTCACCGAAGCAAGTCGGTGAAATTCTGTTTGATAAACTCGGACTTAAGGGCGGAAAAAAAACCGCAACGGGTCAGTACAGTACCTCTGAAAGCGTTTTAGAAAAAATTGACCATCCGATTACCGAGCTGATTTTAGACTATCGCGGTTTATCGAAACTAAAAAGCACATATACCGATGGCTTATTAAAACAAGCCAACAGTGATACCCATCGTGTGCATACCAGTTACCACCAAGCACTGACCGCAACTGGTCGTCTGTCTTCGACCGACCCCAACTTACAGAACATTCCTGTGCGTGAGGAAATTGGCCGTCAAATTCGTAAAGCCTTTATTGCACCACAAGGTCGCGTGCTCTTGGCAGCCGATTATTCACAAATTGAACTGCGTTTAATGGCGCATTTCTCCCAAGATGAAGCCTTGGTCGATGCTTTTAATCATGGGCAAGATGTACACCGTCGTACAGCGGCTGAAGTCTTAGGTGTCGCACTTGAAGATGTCACGTCAGACCAACGTCGTCAGGCCAAAGCCGTCAATTTCGGTCTACTCTACGGCATGTCTGAGTTTGGCTTAACCCGTCAACTCGGTTTTAGCCGTGAAGAATCGCGTGGCTATATTGCGAAATACTTCCAACGTTATCCGGGCGTGCTCGACTATATGGAACGTACCCGTCAAATTGCACGTGAACAAGGTTTTGTCGAAACCATTTTAGGCCGTCGCTTGTATACGCCCGATATTATGGCAAGCAATAAAATGATCAAACAAGCGGCTGAACGTGCCGCAATTAATGCACCACTACAAGGTTCTGCAGCAGACATTATTAAAATGGCGATGATTGCAGTTGATCAAATGCTGCCTAAAGATCAAGCCAAAATGCTACTACAAGTACACGATGAATTGGTTTTTGAAGTCGATGAAAGTATTGCTGATGAACTGGCTTCGAAACTGGCAGACGTGATGCAATCTGTTTTGAAAATTTCTGTGCCATTGTTGGTTGAAGTCGGCAAAGGTCGAAACTGGGATGAAGCCCACTAAAACATTTGCACCTTCCTCCTCCTAGGAGGAAGGCTGGGATGAAGCTCATTTACTTCCTAGAAGAAATATCAACGTCTTCACCTAAAAATTTCAACAACAAAAAAGGACTCACAATCGAGTCCTTTTTTATTCGCTAAAAGCTTATAAACCAGTGAGCAGAACAATCGCCACTTCATTCATAATCATTTCAGCTATATACAGCGCCAAGAACGCCACGATTGGAGAAAGATCAATCATCCCCATATTGGGCAACAAACGGCGAAACGGTGCCAATAATGGTTCAGCAAGCTCTTGAATCACTTCGATATAAGGTGAGCGTGACTGCGTAAACATCACCACCCAACTTAAAATAATCGTTGCAAAAATCAGGTAACGACAGAAACGAATCAAGTCCTGAATCATGGTCACAAAAGTTAAAATGACCAAATGCACAGGACTATTCGGCATCGCTCCAGAGAGATACATGACGCCAAAAATTTTCAGTAAGTACAATAAAACCAAAAGCACTAAAGCCGCTAAGTTAACGCGGCCTTTCGCTACATTTGGAAAAATACGACCAAACATATCCACAATTTTTGTGGCTTTTACGGTCGACATCACCACTGGGTTATAAAAGTTAACCGCTGCCAACTGCATGAGAAAGCGGAAGAACACCAGTAAAATTGCAACGTTAATAATGATGCCAAAAATTAGCGCAGAGTTTGCACCCATACTTGAACTTTCCTAAATAAAACGATTATTTGCTACTTTCACTCAGCTCTTGAGCAAGTTCCTGACTGCGCTTTTGAGCAGCAGCCAATGCAGCTTGGATATTTTGTGAAATTTGTGCACGATCAAACACTTCAAGTGCCGCTTGGGTTGTACCATTCGGTGAAGTGACATTTTTACGCAATTCAGCTGGTGTATTTGAGCTCGTGATTGCCATTTGTGCCGCACCCAATGCCGTTTGCAACGTCAATGCCGTTGCTACTTTTTCATCTAGACCGAGGTTTTTACCTGCACGGATCATGCTTTCCATCATATAGAAGAAATACGCAGGACCTGAACCAGACACCGCAGTCACAGCATCAATTTGCGCTTCCTCGCCTACCCATAAAGTCAAGCCTGTTGCAGCCAGTACTTGGCTCGCCAAATCACGGTCTTCTTTATCTACAGCCTCAGTGGCATATAAACCATGCGCACCTGTTTGTACTAAAGCAGGCGTATTTGGCATCACACGAACAATACGATTACTGCCAGCTAATGCAGCAATCGTTGCAATTTCAGCACCCGCAACAATCGAAATAATCAACTTACCGTCAAACAAACCGTTTAATGGTTTTAAAACATTGGCTAAAACTTGAGGTTTAACCGCTAAGACCACGACATCGGCTTCACGAATAGCAGATGCGTTATCCTCAGTCACCACCAAGTCTTTTTCAGCCAATAAATGACGAACTTGTTCAACAGGATCAGAAACCGTAATGCGAGTTGAAGGTAAACCACGTGAAATCAAGCCACCAATGAGGGCTTGAGCCATGTTACCACCGCCGATAAAACAAATATTACGATTCAACACTGCGCTCATGATTATTTCTCTATCCTGAATTTTTTAACTAAGCGATTAAATTTGGTTGCCATCCACCCACTTCACAATAAGCCGACTCGACCAACCAAAATCCTTTAGGCGTAAAAACACCAAGCATAACATTATCTATGCTTAATATTTGTATTGTATGACGTTGCCACGGAAAAATTTGTGCACTCTGAATGGCTTTTTTCAACGGCCAAGCCCCAACGCGTCCATACAAATGTAGTTTTTCCCCACCTAAACGCGGTTTTATCTGTAAAGGCTGCTCTAATAATTCAGAAGACAGTCCATATTTTTGTGTTTCAATCCGATATTGCCCTGAAGCAAATCCATAAGCTTGATCTAAACTAAAACGCTGCTCAATTGACTCAATCGTCTGACATTCTTCCGCCAAATACTCTGCTTTACTGACACGAAAGAGTTGCTGTTGATAACGCACATAATAATATTGATTCCAATGCAATGCGGCTTGGGCATCCACTTTGGATTCAATCACTTCATCAAACAAGCGTTGCACCATATCAAAAGCAGGACGATATAAATCCTCACCTTTCATCCAAGCAGAAAGCAACTGTCGCTGTCTCGGTGCAGACAACTGACGAAATGGGGTTAAATTTAAAACCGAAGCATTCCCACAACTGACCCAATCTTGCGCCAACACATCGGCTAAAATCGTTTCGGCATCTTGCATTAAGTAACTGGTACGCACCAAAGCTTGCTGCATTTTCGGAAAGCGTTGTTCTAAAATTGGCCACAATTCGGCTCGGCACCATGCCCGATCATAACTGGTATCAAAATTGGTTTGGTCTTGAATATTTCTCAACTGCATCTCAGCAGCCCACAGCTCAATTTGCTGTCTGGACAAAGCCAATAGAGGGCGCCAAATTGTAAATTGCTCTCGTATGTCGATGCTCTGCATGGCGGCTAGTCCATGAATCCCCGTACCAGAGAGTAAACGGAGTAAAACGGTTTCGGCTTGATCTTGTTGATGATGGGCGAGAACTAAAATTTCATTGGCAAGAAGA
Source organism: Acinetobacter sp. SwsAc2 (assembly GCF_013391465.1). Classification (NCBI taxonomy): domain Bacteria; kingdom Pseudomonadati; phylum Pseudomonadota; class Gammaproteobacteria; order Moraxellales; family Moraxellaceae; genus Acinetobacter; species Acinetobacter sp. SwsAc2. The sequence continues at coordinate 17,011 of NZ_JACBEZ010000042.1, forward strand.
TGCTTCTGAAAGGCCGCATAACGTGCACTACGCGCTTGGCTTTCTACATTGCCTAGATCAACATCCACCGCTTGAATCACACATGGGACATCCAAGACATAGCATTGTTCTTGAACAAAGCTACCCCACTGCGGACTAACATCCTGCAATTGATGATCAATATAGATGGCGCGAATGCGCTTGGGAAATAAATGAGACATCAAATGCAGTAGCAGCATGGAATCCATGCCACCACTACATCCGATTAAAAAATGAGGCTGTTCAGGTGTATCCTGAAACTCAGTTAAGACACTAGCCCTAAATTGTCGCTGCCAAACTTCATTAAACGTTGGTAACGTGCTTCGCATCGTTCATTCGCATCCATTGGTTGCAACTCAGCCAATGCATCTTTTAAAACGGTTTTTAAAGCATGCATGACTTGTTCTGGGTTGAGATGAGCGCCCTCACCTTCATCGACCACATATTCAACAATACCAATTTTCTGTAGTTTTTCCGCAGTCAATGCCAAAGCTTCGCTGGCTTGCTCTGCTTTTTCAGCTGTTTTCCATAAAATAGATGCACAGCCTTCAGGTGAAATGACTGAATAAATACTATGGGATAACATCACCACACGGTCAGCCACACCAATGCCCAGTGCGCCACCTGAACCGCCTTCACCGAGTACAGTTGCAATTACAGGCACTTTCAAGCTTGAAAGTTGTGCCAAAGATGTTGCAATTGCTTCAGCCTGACCACGTTCTTCTGCACCCACACCTGGATATGCACCCATGGTGTCAATAAAGGTAAAGACGGGTAGATTAAAACGTTCAGCCATATCGAGTAAGCGTTGTGATTTACGGTAACCTTCTGGGTTACTCATACCAAAGTTATGTTGTAATTTTTCACGCGTACTACGACCACGGTGTTGACCCACAATCATGACTGGCTGACCATCAAAGCGAGCTAATCCACCGATCATTGCACCATCATCACCAAATAAGCGATCACCATGCAAAGCATCAAATTCGGTAAAAATTTCACTCACATAATCTAAAAATTGCGGACGCTCAGGATGACGTGCAATTTGAACCGTCGTCCATGCTTTGGATTGCGCAGCTTTATTCTTCATAGCTCAACCATAAATCCCTAATTGACCAATTTATTCATCGACAAATTGTTCTGATTGGATATCCAGCTCAACATCCCAATGCTTAAATTGCGCTTGCTCATCATGCAAGTCCGCAACCAGCAAAGGCCATTGCGCGGCATTACCAGAAACACTCAGCTGCCATTGTTGCGCATTGCCTACTGTTAATTCAATGGCAGGAAGCATCTGATCGCTACGACTATGATTGAGTAAAACAGCGAGGCGAAGTAACAAACATAAATACACTAATTTGTTGCCGCCAACCTTCATCACATCGACACGCGCGTCACTGCGTAGCTTACGACGGTGATGGGCCACCAAATGTGATAGATGGTTTTGATCAATTTGTGAGAAGCCCGCAATGTCAGAATGTTGCAATAAATATGCGCCATGACGATGGTAGCCCGCATGACTAATCGCTAAACCAATTTCATGCAGATAAGCCGCACGACGCAGTAAATCACTGTCTTCTGTGGTTAATTTTAGTGAATCCGCCACACCATCAAACAAATGCTGAGCCATGTTCACGACCCGTTCAGCTTGTTTTGGATCGGCGTTATAACGGCCCATTAACGCTTGTACAGAACGATCTCGAATATCTTCATGTTGAAAACGTCCCAGCAAGTCATACATCACCCCTTCGCGTAGGGCACCATCTGAATACACCAGTTTATCCAGTTCAAGTACATCGAAAATGGCATAAAGTATAGCGATTCCGGCTGGCAAAACTGCTCGACGGTCTTCTTTTAGACCATCAAATTCCATCTCAGCGACATGTTTATATTTGAGCAATTTTTCTTTAAGCTTATCTAAACCGTCACGGGTAAGTTCTTCTTTTTCATTACTCCAACCCATATTCACGGTAATTTGACGACACGCTTTGATGGTTCCACTCGAACCGACCACCGTATCCCAACCCGCTTCTTTATAGGTATTGGCAATACCAGACAGCTCCTTACGCGCTGCTACCACAGCTTTATCAAAACTTTTTTGGTTAATTTCACCGTCGACAAAGAAGGCTTTTGTAAATGCTACACAGCCCATTTGTAAAGATTCGGTATGAATGGGCTCAAATTCTTCACCAATAATCAGCTCTGTCGACCCCCCACCAATATCAATCACAAGACGGCGTCCACTGTTTACCATGGTATGAGATACACCTAAATAAATCAGACGAGCCTCTTCACGACCTGCAATAATTTCGATGTGCTTCGGCAAAATTTCTGCCGCTTTTTGAATAAATTCATGTCCATTTTTGGCTTGGCGTAGCGCATTGGTCGCCACAATTCTTAAACGATTCGGCTGAACCGAACCTAAGCGTCCGACAAAGCGAGATAAACAGGCCAAACCACGCTGCTGTGCGGCTTCTGTTAAGTTTTTATTTTCATCTAAACCCGCTGCTAACTGTACTTTTTCTGACATTGACGCAACTTTTTTCACTTCGCCATGGTCCACTCGCGCAATCGCTAAGTGGAAGCTGTTCGACCCCATATCGATGGCAGCAAGTAACTCTTCATCAATCAAAAAATCAGACATGATTTAATATAAACCTATACAGAATTGTGCTTAGATTAATTCACCTCCATGCAATTTAAAAGCCATTTGTGGTCAGAAATTGACGAGCTTTTAAAATTTCGGCATATATGACAATTGTGTTACACGATCAGTAACATCGTGAGCTTCAATTAGACAAATTCAAACTAAAGGTTGAAAATTTAGTAATCCATCTACTCAGTGATAGCAGGCTATGACATACTAATAGCCATAAAACTATCCAAAAATTGAAACTGGAGCTATCCATGTCTGGCAATATCGTAAATACAACTGATACAAACTTCGACGCTGATGTACTTCAATCAGACGTTCCTGTGCTTGTTGACTTCTGGGCAGGCTGGTGTGCGCCATGTAAAGCAATTGCACCTGTATTAGAAGTATTGGCGAACGAATACGAAGGTAAAGTGAAGATTGTTAAAGTTGACGTGACTTCTTGCGAAGCAACGGCTGTGAACTATAACATCCGTAACATTCCTGCATTACTCATGTTCAAAAATGGTGAAGTTGTTGCTCAACAAGTGGGCGCTGCACCAAAATCGAAATTGACTGCTTTCATTGAAGAAAACATTTAAGCATCCGTTTAGATTGAAAATGAAATACGCTGTCTAAACAACAGCGTATTTTTTCGGCTATAAATTGACAAGTCTGTCTTTCTCTCTTATATTGCATGATCAAGAGATAAAGGATTATTCAATCCTGTCATTTTCTTAAAAGACACAACACATAAGATCGCCGCTCGGCAATACAAATTGTTTTGACACGTTTCTCTTCAAACAATGAATCAGTCCTCTGAATTGTTATAGTTCAAATACAATTGCGTTACTTCATTGCATGTCTGCGGCTAAATGTTGCTTCCTTTTCATCCTGTAATTTAGAATTTTTGATTCTTATCTGACCTCCTATGAATTTAACCGAACTCAAGAAAAAACCGATTGGCGAACTCATCAAAATTGCTGAATTTATGGGCCTCGAAGGAATGGCTCGTAACCGTAAGCAAGACATTATTTTTGCCATCTTAAAGCGCCATGCGATGAATGGCGAAGAGATCTTTGGTGATGGCGTTTTGGAAATTCTGTCAGATGGCTTCGGCTTCTTACGCTCTGCAGCAGGTTCTTACCTTGCAGGCCCAGATGACATTTATGTTAGCCCATCTCAAATTCGTCGTTTCAATCTACGTACTGGTGACACCATTACGGGAACCATTCGCCCACCCAAAGAAGGCGAACGTTACTTTGCACTGTTAAAAGTGAACCAAATTAACTACGACACTCCAGAAAACTCACGTAACAAAATCTTGTTTGAAAACTTAACACCACTTTTCCCAACTGAGCAATTGGTGATGGAACTTGGTAACGGGACGACAGAAGATTTAACCGCACGTGTAGTTGACTTGGTTGCACCTATCGGTAAAGGCCAACGTTCAATTATCGTAGCGCCGCCAAAAGCGGGTAAAACCATGTTGTTACAAAACATCGCTCAGTCGATCGTGCGTAACAACCCAGAGTGTTTCCTGATCGTTCTTCTCATTGACGAACGTCCTGAAGAAGTGACGGAAATGGAACGTACTGTTCGTGGTGAAGTCATTGCGTCAACGTTTGATGAATCTCCTGCTCGTCACGTTCAAGTGGCTGAAATGGTGATTGAAAAAGCAAAACGTTTGGTTGAGCACAAGAAAGATGTTGTGATTCTGCTCGACTCCATTACCCGTTTAGCACGTGCTTACAACACCGTTGTGCCTTCATCTGGTAAGGTTTTAACTGGTGGTGTGGATGCACATGCGCTGGAACGCCCTAAGCGTTTCTTCGGTGCAGCACGTAATATTGAAGAAGGTGGCTCACTAACCATCATTTCTACAGCTCTGATTGAAACAGGCAGTAAAATGGATGAAGTGATCTACGAAGAGTTTAAGGGTACAGGTAACCAAGAAATTACACTGGATCGCCGTATTGCGGAAAAACGTGTCTTCCCTGCGATGAATATCAAAAAGTCGGGCACCCGTCGCGAAGAGCGCTTAATGTCTGAAGACAATCTACGTAAAGTTTGGATTTTACGTAAGTTACTTCATACCCAAGATGAACTTGCAGCAATGGAGTTCCTACTTGATCGCATGAAAGAAACTAAAACCAACGATGATTTCTTTGATCAAATGAAGCGTAAAGCGACCAGCTAATCCGACCTGCTTCACCTAAAAAGGCTGTCTTAACGACAGCCTTTTTATTTGGTTGACTTAGCTTACACAAAGCAACATTTCATCCGATTCTCTGTAAACTTATTTGCAAGTTTTTGATAAACAAAAATTTGAAATAAAAAACCTTCATCTTTTTAAATGTTTATTCAGTACTTCTCCAATACAAACCTCATCATTGATTGTTATTTTCTGTTAAAAAAGCCCTGTTTTTAGACCTTTTTTATCACTTTTTTCATCCCAGCTAGTAGCAATTCAAAATGCGCAGTGATAGCATATTTGCAGACCAGTTAGGCTGCTCCTGCATTGTTAGTCCCTAGCAAAATTAGGAACAATAAAAGCACACAACAGACTAACGTCGGTTTTTTTTAATCTCATATTTTAGAGAGTGATGCCATGTTATTCAAAAAAATTGCTATTGCTGCTGCAGTTGCTACTACTTTAGCTTTCGTTGGCTGTGCTAAGAAAGAAGAAGCTCCTGCTGCTGAAGCTGCATCTGAAGTTGCTGCTGCATCTGAAGCTGTTGAAGCTGCATCTGAAGTTGCTGTAGACGCTGCTGCTGCTGCTTCTGAAGCTACTGTTGCTGCATCTGAAGCTGTTGAAGCTGTTGAAGCTGCCGCTTCTGAAGCTGCTCACTAATCCTTTAGATTAGTCAGTAAAAAAGAGAGCCCTTGGCTCTCTTTTTTTACGCTCAAAATTTATCAAAAAACGACATTCCATTATCTGGCAAGAATTGAATCAGCCAAACAATCACCAAAAATTCTAAGCAAAAAAAAGCAGATCAATCGATCTGCTCATTTCCCACACGCTGGCGGAATTTCTGCCCTGCGCGGAAGGTTACTACACGGCGTGCAGAAATCGGAATTTCTTCACCCGTTTTCGGGTTACGACCTGGACGTTGACGTTTATCACGCAACTCGAAGTTACCGAAACCAGAAAGTTTAACTTGCTCACCAGAGATTAGCGCTTGGCTAATCTCGTCAAAGAACAACTCGACCATTTGCTTAGCTTCACGACGGTTTAAACTCGTGAGCTCACTTAGATGGTCAGCCATTTCCGCTTTTGTTAATGCTGTCATGAAGCCCTCAATGTCGCCTGATAAGTGTTTTCCAACACTTGTAAAATATGATCCATACCGGATTTAATTTCAGCATCTTCAAGCGTACGTGATGGGTGTTGCCAAAGAAGTGCAAATGCCAATGAGCGCTTACCGTCTTCAACGCCTTGCCCAGTGTACACATCGAACAACCAAGTCGAGTCTAAAAGCTCACCACCTGTTTTTTCGATAAGTTGCTGAATTTCACTTACATTTATCTTATCACTAATTAAAAGCGCAATATCACGTCTAACCGACGGAAAACGTGATAATTCTGTAAAATTAGATACATAAGTTTGCAAAACAGCCGATTGATCAAGTTCAGCCACCCAAGTTGTGCTCAAATCCAGTGCATCTTCTAAAGATGGATGTAATCGACCAAAGTAACCAATAGATTGGCCATCGACTAAAATCTCAGCAGACTGTCCTGGATGCAACCAGCTACGCTCAGAACGAACATAGTCTACTTGCACACGACCTGCCGCCAATACTTCTTCAATTTCACCTTTGAAATCAAAGAAATCCATAGCTTGAGGTTTAGCATGCCAAGTTTCTGAAGTTTTTGCACCTGTTGCAATCACTGCCAGGGTAGGAATTTGTTTCAAATCATGAATAAATTCAGCATCTTGATAGTCAAAACGCAAGCCTAATTCAAAGAAACGTACACGGCTTTGTTGGCGGTTCACGTTGTATTGCACACACGGAATCAAACTAGAGAGCAGTGTTGAACGCATCACGGCTAAATCGCTTGAAATTGGGTTAGCCAAAGCCAAAGGATTCACAGCCGCATTGAGTTGCTTCTCAAGCTTTAAGTCTGCAAAGCTAAAGCTAATCGCTTCTTGATAACCCAAAGTCACGAGAGTTTGACGCAGCTGAGCCATTTCAAATTGGTCTTGATATTGAGCCAATTTCGCTTCAATTTTTGGCAAACTGATTTGAATATTGTCATAACCATGAATACGCACAACTTCTTCAATCAGGTCTTGGTAGATTGCCATGTCATAACGGTGTGAAGGTGGTACTACAGACCACTGACCTTCTGCTTTAACCGTCACAGCACAACCTAAACGGGTTAAGGCATCCGCAATAAATGCAGCATCTACGCGATAACCGAGCAATTGATCCACTTGCGCTTGTTCCAGCTCAATCGCTTCACGCTTCGGTAAAACTGCCGTTTGTTCTACAGTCGTAATCGGACCGAACTCACCACCCGCCAATTCTGCAATCAATTGTGATGCACGGTGCATCGCGAGCATTGGGAGTTCAAAATCTACACCACGCTCATAACGCTGCGACGCATCGGTATGTAAGCCAAAGCTACGGGCACGACCTGCAATGGCTAATGGGGCAAAGAATGCAGACTCTAAGAAAATATCTTGGGTTTCATCGGTAACAGATGAAGACAAGCCACCCATGATGCCTGCAATCGCTAATGCTTTTTCATCATCCGCAATCACCATGACTTTTTCATTGAGCTCAACTTCTTGTTCATTTAGTAGAACCAATTTCTCCGCCGTATTCGCTTGACGAACTTGGACTGAACCTTGAATTTTTGCTGCATCAAAAGCATGGAGTGGTTGCCCTAACTCCATCAGTACATAGTTGGTAATATCAACCAAAATACTGTGCTGGCGAATCCCTGAGCGAACCAAAGCACGTTCCATCCACTCTGGGGTTGCTGCTTTAGTATTCACGTTTTTAATCACACGACCTAAATAGCGTGGGCAGCCTTCAGTGCTCACCACGACTTTTTTCTCATCAGCAATGGTCGCAGCAACAGCATTAATTTCAGGTGCAGTCACGGTCAGTTGGTTAATCACCCCAATTTCACGGGCAATACCACGAATACTAAAACAGTCACCACGGTTTGGCGTGATGCTGATATCAATGACATGATCATCAAGCTGTAAGTATTCACGAATATCCACACCGACAGGTGCATCAACGGCTAACTCTAAAAGACCATCAATTTTATCTTCTAGATCAATTTCAGACGCACCACATAGCATACCTTGTGATTCAATGCCACGAAGTTTGCCTTTCTTGATTTTGAAGTCACCTGGAAGCACAGCACCAATGGTCGCCACAGGGGCTTTCATACCGACACGTACGTTTGGCGCACCACAAACAATTTGTAAAGGTTCACCTGAACCAATATTCACCGTGGTCACACGTAAACGGTCTGCATCGGGATGTTGCTCTACAGTCAACACTTCACCAACAACCACGCCAGTAAACGGTTTTGCCGCAGGTGATAAATCATCGACCTCTAAACCCAGCATGGTCAGTTGGTCAGATAATGTATTGCTATCAACGGCTGGGTTAACCCATGTACGCAACCAATTTTCGCTAATTTTCATAAATTCAATGTCCTTAATCTCCCCTAACCCCTCTTTTAAAGAGAGGAAAACACACCACCGTTTTAGGTAGACCAGTCCCCCTTTATAAAGGGGGATTTAGGGGGATTTCAATAATTCTAAAATAACTGTTTAAACTATTAAGCAAATTGGCGTAAGAAACGTACATCGTTCTGGTAGAACATACGTAAGTCATTGATGCCATAACGAAGCATCGCAAAACGTTCCACACCTAGACCGAAAGCAAAGCCTTTGTATTTTTCAGGATCAATCCCTGCTGCCTGCAAGACATTTGGATGTACCATGCCACAACCAAGCACTTCTAACCATTTACCACGCTCATCCATAATATCCACTTCAGCACTTGGCTCTGTGAATGGGAAATAAGATGGACGGAAACGCACTTTTAAGTCTTTTTCAAAGAATTCGTTTAACAGATTGACCAATAAACCTTTCAGTTCTGCAAAGCTAGTATTTTCAGCCACATACAAACCTTCAATTTGATGGAACATTGGCGAATGCGTTTGGTCAGAGTCACAGCGGTATACACGACCTGGGCACACAATACGAATCGGGGGTTGCTGGGTTTCCATAGTACGAATCTGCACACCCGAAGTATGGGTACGTAGCAAATGTGTCGCATCGAAATAGAAAGTATCGTGCATTGCACGCGCAGGGTGATGCCCTGGAATATTTAAAGCTTCAAAATTGTGGTAGTCATCTTCAACTTCTGGCCCAGTTTCAATCACAAAGCCCGCTTTGGTAAAGAACTGACAAATACGCTCTTGTACTTGAGTAACGGGGTGAATACTACCAATCGTTTGACCACGACCCGGTAAAGTAATATCCACCGTTTCACTTGCAAGTTTTTGCGCCAACGCCGCTTGTTGTAATTGTGTTTGGCGTTCAGTTAAAGCACCGGTAATCGCTTCGCGGACTGCATGAATTTGCGCACCAAAATTTTTACGCTCTTCAGGGTCCATTTTACCTAAAGCTTTGGATTGCTCAGCGAGCTGGCTTTTCTTACCCGTAAACTGCACTCGTACTTGATCGAGTGTAGCAAGGTCCTCTGCTGCTGCAATCGCAGCAAGCGCTTCAGTGGTCAGGGCTTCCAGTGACATAGTAACTCTCAAAGCAACAATTTATAAAATTAATAAAACCCCATATTCTATCAGTTTTTAAGCACGTTGATGAAGCTCTACGATCAGGAAAATTTGTTTAGTACATGGTTTTATAATCAGGTTAAGATAGGGCCATCACAGAAGAGAACAACAAACGATGTCGCTTGATCCTATTTGGCAACAACAACTTACTTTAGTGACTTATGGCAATGAATATTTACGCCACAACCTAAGTTTCCAACGTTGGTTAGAACATGCCATTTTTGACCGACATTGCTTTCAGTTTCGTGATCTGAATAGCCAACATTTACTGGCTCAGCATTTTCAAGTGTGGCTTGAAGCCTTAAAAAAACAAGGGGTCAAACAGCTCAGTCTGCATAGCTCAACATTGCTAGCAGATGAAAAGAACCCTAACCCAAATGTTGAACTCCTCGCTACACCACATATTATTGTGAGCCATCAAGCACAGCAAAAAACTGCTTGGATTTTTGGTAAAGAACTAGCTGAATGGTACAGCGCTGAACACGATTTTATAACTCCAAAAACACAACAAAGCTCAATCCGTAGCGAAAATTTATGGCGTTTTGAACTAAATCACAAGCTCAGCAAACGTATTGAAGCGGACTTACAAACGCCGAAATGGGATGAAATCGAAAACTTTACCGAACAAGAACTGTTTAGTGCCCCATTTACACAAGGTTTAGTAGAACCTGAGACGGTAAACTTACCTTACTATGGACAACAAGATGCCTCAGATGAAGCCCATCATCTCGCTCTTTTACCAACAGATTACGCTGCTGATTATGCACACCAAACGCTGTATCGTTTAGATACACTATCAGCATTTATCCAAACTAAAATTCAACATCCTTACAATGCAGAAGGCCAAGTGCTCACGCCAGATGAGCAATTGAACCTACGTCATTTTGAACAAAAGATTGATGATTTAAGTACCAAGTTCATTGTGAAAGTGGCCAATCACTATCAAACCGCGCAGCTCACACCCAAAGATACGACCACACCACTGGATGCACGTAATCATCCAACACCTAAATTAAGTGCGATAGAGACCAAGCCTCATGAAACACACCACAAATCGGGGAAAACCGGGGTATTTGCTTTAATCATAATTACGATTTTGATCTGTGTAGTTGGCTATTATTTTGGCTTATAAGCTATTAGAGATATATCAAAGCGCTCCTCTCAAAGAGCGCTTTTTTATGGTCTCAATTTCTTCAGGCGGTAATTAGAAGATTGAAGGGCCGGATTTTGATTTGCACCTTATGCTGATTGGCATGTTGATTAATATAATGATTAACCAAAACCACCTCGCCTTCAAGCTCCGCATCAGGGCCATACATAATTTTGACTGACTCACCTTTTCTGGGAATCATTTGTAATTCCACCGTGATACTTCCCTGTCCCATCCCAGTAATTTCTGCAAGCATATCCTGCTCCTTTTCTTTTTAATCTTTTTATTTATTAGGCATCGGCCACCTTTGAGATTAAAGCAGATTTATGTAACTAAAGCTTAAAGGTTCATCTTGATCACTGAGTAGGCACTGATATTTTTTTATTTAAACGCTATGCTTTTCAACAGCCAACTGGTCTAAAAAACGACTCACTTGTTTTGGTGTCTTTAAATGAATCCACTGTATATGTTGATATTCAGGCATCTGCATCATTTTTAAGTATTTCTGTCGGTTTTTAGCATGTGTTTTGATCATCCACCAAATAATCGAGTCCCGACCAAACATCCGCAGCAAACTTTCCCGATTATTCGAGTTTTCCCATAAATCCTGTTGCGCCCATGCCCGCTGAACCGCACGCTTCACTGAACGGTAAAGGTTGACTGGAAACGGTAAGTCCAACCAAATAACAGTATCAATTTCCGCCCATTTCACAGGAATGGCGCGGGTATAGTTACCATCGATCACATAGCCCTGTGTTGCCTTTTGTACTTCTGATTCAATCTTGGCAAAGAAGACTTCATCGGGACATTCTTGCCAGTCATCAAGCCAAAATAGATTATCAAGCTCGATATAATGCAAATCCAACTTTTCGGCCAAAGCTCTGGAAAATATAGACTTTCCCGTGGCAGAGGTTCCTACAACATTAATTTTTTTCATAACCATCTACCCAAGACTCGAAAAGAGTTAAAAACTATATCTAGAAGTTTCAATACCTAAAACATTATTAGCAATAAAATTACAATTAAAGTAATAGCCTAAAAACGTAAACACCGATATTCTCTGCACCGACAAAACAATAATTTTTAGTATTTATTCAATTAGTAAAATATAGGGTCTGTTGACATTTACTGTTCATAATTAACCCTATAAAGGTAGCCATAAAAATATACAGGCTAAAGCAACAGAACTTTGATAATTTCTTTTGAGCTTGTCATATCGAGTAGCTATTCCTCTA
>NZ_JACBEZ010000043.1:0-26383 GCF_013391465.1 Acinetobacter sp. SwsAc2
ACTGGTTTTGTTAATTATTTTTAAACTTATTCAAGACTTCCAGATTCTACCGCTTGGGCTAAATCCTTGTTTCTCAACAAGTTTTAATCAACATCACCGCCGATGGATGTGCATTCTACAGCATTTCTAATCCCTTGCAACACCTTTTCTCAATAAATATTTCTGTATGTTTATTTTTCAAACTCATAAAATTATAAGTTACTGTTATTTATGTAAAATGTTTTTTAATAATTTTATCTACTTCCTAGTTAGCGCCTTAAACCGCACCATCACACTCGCACAAATTAAACTTAATATATTGTTTTAATTCATTTAAATAAAAATATATCGAAATAATATTTAAATATTTTATTTAAATCGCTGTTTCTTTCTACTTTTTATGGTGAATATCCACTCACAATGCTGTTTTCTCAGTCAATTTCTATCTTAGAACCCAAAACAGCCATTCTATTTCTAGAATGGCTGCTTCCGATCTTCTCAATATATTTAGAACTTCATGCTGATTCGAGCCCAATAATTGCGACCTGTATTGTTAAATTGTTCTGTTGCAGCATAACCAAAACCTGAACTTCCAAGTTTATTCAAATGCTCGGCATAGTTTTTATTCAGCACATTATCTATTCCGACTGAAAGGTCTAGATCTTTTTGGATATTATAAGTCCCATTTAAAGACAGCGTTCCAAAACCTTTACTGTCTTCTAAATCGTATCCAATGATATTACCTTCTCGATAGCTGGTACGATCTTGTGCTGCCACCACACGCCATAACAAACCAAGATTATATTTCTCTTGCACATAGCGTAGATTGAAACGTCCTTCTAATGGTGCAATTTGCGGTAAAGCAGTGTGATCCGTTGTATTTTCACCCCATGCATACATGGCACTGATGTCCGCTTGAATTTGATCCGTCAACTGGTAAGCCACACCTGCTTCAGCACCTGCAATGGTTGCATCGACATTTCGGCTTTTGGCTTCCAACCGCCCCATTGAACCTGTCGGAGTATATGCCACCAATATATAGTCTTGAATCAAACCTGCATAAACTGAAGCCCATGATTTAAATGCACCCTGTTCATATTGATAACCTGCATCAAACTGCGCGGTTTTTTCATTCTCTAAATCGGCAAAGGTCGTACCTGTACTTTGATGGTATTTGGTACTAAACAATTCCCAATAATCAGGCACACGCTCTACATAACCTAAACCTGCGTAAGTTTTAAGATGTTCCGCAAGCTCACTTTCAATTCGAATAAAACCACTTGGCAAAGTTTCTTTACGTTCTGTATTAGTGGCTAAATTATCAATCTTCGCTTGATCGACGCGTGCACCTGTCACCAGTTTATGCTGATCATTGAATACATAACTCAGTTCACCGAAAGCCCCATAAGACTCAAAATCCATATCTCCGACACGAGCTTTATTTTGATAAGGAGACATTAAGCTGCCACTACGTTTAGTGTGCTCATTTTTTTGACTATCAATACCTGAAATAAGTTGCAATTGTCCCCAGTCCTGCGTCATAGCAACCCGTACATTTAAAGTCCTACGAGCAACATTTGAAGCCATCGGCATTGACATACCATCTGCGGGATTAAATTTTCGCAAACTAAAATTATCCATGACATGATCGTTATAGCTATAGTCAACTTGCGCTTCGACTTTCTTGATCACCTCGCCAATGTTTTTCTTTTCAACATGTAAACCTAGACTTTCACGAGCAAACTTAGAACCATCCATGCTACGTCCAGCATAGACTGCCTCACCATCACTCTTCCCACCTTTCAGCTCTACCCATGTGTCCTCATTCGGAGTCCAGCCCAGCGCTAGATCTGCATTCCACTTTTCCCAATCGGACGGAACCGTATTGCCAGCGCCATCTTGATAACTATCTGCAATCGAACGGTTGGCATTTAAACGTGCATATTTCGTTTCATCACCAACAGCGGCTTCAACATTCTGATCCAAACGACCGTAAGAGCCAAGCATGACACTGGCTTGCCCGCGATAAGGTTTTTCCGAAGTGAGTTGTTCAGGCTCACGTTCAAAAATAACAGTTGCGGCTGAACCCGTATGCGCATACTGAACAGTTTGTGGTCCTTTTACGACCGTGATTTTGTCGTAGCTTTCAGGAGAAACATAAGAAGCAGGATTATCCATACGGCTTGGGCATGCACCTAAATTTTCCGTACCATCTGTGAGGATTTTAATACGTGAGCCAAACATACCGCGGAAGGTGACGTCACCATTCGCGCCGCCATTTTTGATTTGGTTAAAACCCACAATGCTTTGTAGGTAGGCTGCACCATCAACCGCAGGAATTGGCTGAGTGGGTTGTTTAGGGTCGGCATGTACAATCAGACCATGGGCATCATTGCCCTGCTGAGCCGTCACCACGATAGGCGCTAAAATGTGTGCGCTGTCTGCGTCAGCGGCAAATACTACGCTTGAAAAACAAGCAAGAGAAATCGCAGCCGCAAGAGGCTGTAAAAAGAATGTAGGCTGAGCCATTTTTATTCTCACTGAATCTATAAATACAACTAGGCTAGAGTCCGTTAAGACCCGAAAAATATATGTCTAGGTTTATACAAACAGTGGCGGTGCTCGCCCTTGAGGCAGTAAGAAGAGTTGTTGCAGTGCAAACCAAACATGCACAAAGGCTTTTTGGAATGCAATTAAACGGACTTGAATACGGTCAAGTACCGCTTTTAACTCTAAATCAGGCGGCAACACGAGATTGCCATATACCGTACAGTATTGGCATTGATGACTTGCATCATGATGATTGTGTTCGGCAGGTTGTGAACTGAGTTCATGCTGAGCCTGCATTTCATGATGATGTGTGGAATGCTTTTCAGCATGAGAACTGAGATGTTCAACTGGTTTGAGTAAAAGCGCACGCGAAATAGTTTCACAGACCGGCGCAATTTGATATTGCGTCGGTAGTAAAGGCTGTAAAAAAACAGCAATCTGTAAAAACACGGCTACACAAGACAGTAGCAACGCAGCTCTAAAAAACAATCCATTCCATCCGAATTGAGAACGCGGCCAGTATAACAAAGCCCAATTGAAATTGGGCTCACTTTAAAGATGATTTTTAAGCAAAAAACTTAACCGCGTTTTACAGCCACTTTGTCTTTTTGGCGCTGACGGGTCAATTTTTCCACTTTTTCACGTGCGCGTTGGCGCTTTAGTGGTGACAAATAGTCGACGAACAATTTGCCATTTAAGTGATCCATTTCATGTTGAATGCAAACAGCGAGAAGTTCGTCAGCTTCGATCTCAAATGCTTGACCTTCAAGGTTAATTGCTTCGATCTTTACGCGTGACGGGCGCTCAACTTTGTCGTATATTTGGGGAACTGATAGGCAGCCTTCTTCATAGGGCTGCGTTTCTTCAGTCAATGGGGTAACTTTGGGGTTAATGAATACCAAAGGTTGATCTTTATGTTCAGATAAGTCCATGACAATCAACTGAATATGACGATCAACTTGTGTCGCGGCAAGTCCAATGCCTGGCGCTTCATACATGGTTTCAAACATATCTGCAGCCAGCTGACGAATTTCATCAGTAACTTCTTCGACGGGTTCTGCAATGGTACGAAGACGGGGATCAGGAAAACTTAAAATAGGTAATAAGGCCATACTGCGTCCTCAATTATGCCATTGATCAAAAAACCAAATGAAGGGAATGCTTGATCAAAAAAATGTGTGTAATATCGTTATTATAACGCAACTACATACATAATTTTAGGAATTATGATAATGAAAAAGGTTTTTATGGGCATGCCATCTTTTAGTGCCTTGGGGTTTAAGCAACACATGCTAGCACTTGCGGTTTGCGTAAGTGTTGGCGCAGGCATCATTTCAACAGCTCAAGCTGCGCCTACACGAAATTACAATCCGCCTGCTTTAAAAGCCAATGCACCGAATGTTTATGTGGTGAAAAAAGGCGATACCCTGTGGGATATTTCTAAACGTTTCCTAAACAATCCTGTGCGTTGGCCTGAAATTTGGGCCAGCAATAGACACGTCAAAAATCCGCATTGGATTTTCCCGGGTGACCGCTTACTGATGTGTACTCATGAAGGCCGTCCAATTATTGGTAAAGATGAAGGTGATGGCTGTGAAGGGATCATTCGTCGTTATACAGGCGGCACTAAACTTCAACCTCAAGCACGTGTTGAATCTTTAAACAATGCCATTCCTGTCATTCCACTGGAATACATTAAAAACTGGCTTGAACACAGTACCATTCTTTCCGAGGAATCTTTGGAAGGTACACCGTATATCGTCGGTGCTGCCGATGAGCGTGTGATTGCAGGTAAAGGTCAAACCGTTTATGCACGTGGCCAAGGCATTGAAGTCGGTCAACGCTACGCGATTTACCGTGAAGGCGAACCTTACATTGTGACGGATGCAGAGGGCAAAAAACAAAATCTAGGTCTAGAATTGACTCAGGTTGCTTCAGCCATTGCCATTCGTGGTGAAAATGACATGTCCACTTTAGAAATCACAGATTCGTATAATTCTGAAGTACGTCGTGGTTATCGCGTACTGCCTGAATACGACGCCATGCTTCCAACCTTGTTCTACCCAACACATGCACAAGATGTGACTGGGGGTGGACAAGTGATTCGTGTTCAAGGTTCGATTGGTCTAGCTGCGAAGCATTCAGTTGTAACCATTGACCGTGGCACAGTGGATGGCGTTCAATCGGGTTATGTGTTCTCGGTTAGTCAAAAGGGTCAAGAAATTCGTGATCCGAAAACCAATGAAAAACTGACCCTTCCAACGGAGCGTATCGGCAACATCATGGTATTTAAAACCTTTGACCGTGTCAGCTATGCTTATGTGCTCGACAGCGAACTACCAATGAACTTGGGCGCGAAAATTTCTCCCTCTGTAGTGGATGAATAATCCGTTGCCTTAAGGTGTATATATGCTGAACTCTTTATCACATGAACAGATTGCAACAATCACCCTGTGGTATTTAGTTCAGCATTCTTTATCGAGCTTTCAAAAACTACAGCAGCATTTTGGCACAAGCACAAAAGCTGTTGCTGCCTCCAATCTTCAGATCTGGCCAAATCTCGGCTTACACAAAAGCCATCTACAACGTGTCACAGAAATCCAAACGCCTGCTGGCCAACTCAAATTACAAACTTTACTGCAGGACGTCCAAGCCAGCTGTGATTTTATTTTACTTGATACTGACAGTCATTATCCCTCGCAGCTGCTGCCCTATGCTGACCGACCACCGATTTTATTTGGTCAGGGCAATCCACAAAGTCTACTCCAGCCTCAAGTTGCTATCGTCGGCAGTCGAAAACCCAGTCCGCACGGCAAGCAAGTGGCTTATGACTTTGCCTATTACCTCGCCGAAAAGGGCTTTTATATTTGCAGTGGTTTAGCTGAAGGCATTGATGCAGCGGCACATCAGGGCGGCTTAAAATATCAACGTACCATTGCAGTGATGGGCACGGGCTTAGATCTCACTTATCCTTCCCAACATCAAACACTGCGTACGCAAATATTAGAAAATAATGGCTGTATTATTACTGAATTTTTACCACATACACCGCCTTTACAGCATAATTTTCCACGACGCAACCGCATCGTCAGTGCACTGAGTTTAGGGGTTGTGGTTGCAGAGGCAGCACTCAAAAGTGGCTCTCTAGGAACAGCCCAAAGAGCCGCAGAGCAAGGGAAAACCATTTTTGCGATTCCCGGTCATATTTACAGTGAACACCATCAAGGCTGTCATCAACTGATCCGAGAAGGGGCGATTTTGGTCGATCATCCTGAGCAAATCATTGAAGACTTGGCACTCCCCACTCAATGGCATAGCCAATCCCAGTCACAAGAAACCACCCCAAGCGCTAGTATTGAGATCCCATCTAATTTACTCGAACTTTATAATCAACTGGATTGGGTGGGACAAAATATGGATCAACTTAATTTCAAACTTAACACCGATATTGCCACACTCACCAGCCAGTTAATGGAACTGGAAATTTTGGGGCTTGCACAACAACAAGCTGGCAATTATCTGCGTTGCCGTTCCAGCCAATAAGGTTCACAATAACCCTTTATGAATCAATAAAAGGTACAAAGTGTAATGATTACCACCTCTGTGACTGAAGCGGCGCAATGTTTAAAACAAGGTCAAGTTTTAGCATATCCAACAGAAGCAGTATGGGGTTTAGGCTGTGATCCGTATAACGAACAGGCCTTTCTAGATATTTTGCAGATTAAGCAACGCCCGATTGAAAAAGGGGTAATTTTACTGGCTGGGCAAATTGCTCAAGTTGAACCGCTTTTAGAACATTTAGATCCCCACATCCGTCAACAAGTGATCGACAGCTGGAGCGATAGCAGTCCATCAGAACGCGCAACCACGTGGTTGTTACCTGCAAATGAACACATTCCGAAATGGATTAAAGGCAATCACCCTAAAGTTGCTGTACGGGTAACCACACATCCGATTTGTGTGGCGCTTTGCAATGCTTTTCAAGGCTTTATTGTCTCCACCAGTGCCAACCCCGCTGGATTGCCACCTGCTCGTTCACTACAAGATGCCAATCACTACTTTGCACAACAAGTGAATTATCTGAATGGTGATCTAGGCTTGAGCCAAGAAGCGAGTCGCATACTCGATGCCGAAACTGGCGCAGTGGTTCGTGCTTAAAAGCGTGCTCTTTCTCAGGATTTTTACTGAAAAATAGATAAAAAAAAGCTCAGCCATATAGGGATGGCTGAGCATGAAAAAGGATGTGTAATCACATCCAGAGGGTCTGAAAACTGATGAGCAAACACTTAATGTCCGTTTTTACATTCGCCTAAGTTTGCAGTGGACGTATTATGTAACAAATTACTTTTCTAAACAAATAGATTTTTTATATTAGAAACAGCGTTAAAACGCTGATTAATTGAGATAATTAAATTATAATTCAAATTATCTACCTATTTTTAATCAGCTTTTATATACATTAAATACATTAATCATCTAAAATAGCATTAATAAATTAACTTATTAATGAATTATTCTATTAAAAAAATAATTTAAATGATCGATTTTCAACCAAAATTAATCCATCGAGTTTACTAAAGGTGCCGTTTTTAAAGCTGTTTTACGCTGTGCCAGTAAAATGCCACAGATAATGACCACACCACCGACCGTATGATAAACCGTCCACGCCTCTTTCAACCAGACATAGGCAATCACTGCGGTAAAGACTGGCATCAAGTTCATGAAAATACTGGTTCGATTCGGCCCTAAATGGGTAATGGCCAACATCCACAGTAAAGGCGCAACCAAAGAAGGGAAAATGCTGGCATACATAACACTTGCCGCATTTTGACTATTGATTGAATCGAGACCGAAATAGGCAATAAAAGGTAAATGGTAAAGCAGTGCAAAAAAGATCTGCACATAGAGGCTCAACATCAAGGGAATTTGCAATTGCCACTTTTTCAAAAACACCCCATAAAAGGCATAGAAGAATACCGCAACCACCATCAGGACATCACCCAAATGCCCGCCTGATTGAACTAAGCCCGCAAGATTGCCCTGCCCAATGATATACACCAAACCTGCAAAAGATAAAATACTCCCGATCATCGCAAAACGATTTGGAATATCTTTTAAGATCAGCAGTGAAACAAAAATGGTAAAGATCGGAATAAAGGCATTAATCAGTCCCATATTAGTCGCAGTCGTATAGTGCGCTGCGGTGTAGGCTAAGCCCTGATACAACACCAGACCAAATGCACTTAGCACTGCCAACTGACCCAAATGCGCTCGAATTAATGCCCACTGACGACATAAAGGTCGCACGACAAAAGGCGTTAACAGAATGAATGCAAAGAACCACCGATAAAAACTAATACTGACTGGCGAAATGAAATCAGCTACATAACGCGTAACGACAATATTGATCGACCAAATGAGTACGGCAATGATAGGGAGACTCAAAGCCCAATACATACGTTGTGGTGTGGTACTCATTCTTTTTCCCGTTTAGCTTTTGTTTGCAAAATTTAAATGAATGGTAAAACATTTTTATGATTTATTCGAATATCATTTGGGTATCACACATAATTGATACATTTATCTTAAAATATAAAATTCATAAAAAACATAATATTAAGACAATATAAAACTACACATTTCAATAAATTGATGTATTTCAGCAGCTTCACTCTACAAAAACACCATAGAACAATGTCAACGATCTCTGCATCGTATTGATGCTGTTCTAGCGAACGTATTTTTTAATTGATTGGTCATTGCTCTTAGACTCTGGCCTACAAAAACATATTTCCCGATAGAAGGATGTCGTTATGAAAAAGTTACTTTTAACCACAGTTTGTATGGCTACTCTTACTTTGGCTGCGTGCGAAAAAAAAGGAACTGAGCCAGCCGTTGAACAAACGACGTCTGCATCTGAAGCGACCTCAACCGAAGCAACCACTATCGTTGCTAATCATAGCAATAATAATATTGCCGATATTCAAGCCGATTTGTTAGCCGTACAAACGCTATCGAATGCCAAAGCTCAAGAAGCCGCCGCGTTTCAAAAAGAAGTGAGTGCAACCTTAGAGAAAAAGGATCCCGCTCAAATTAAAGCCATGGTTGAAAAAACAGAAACCTATGTGAAGCAATTTAATGATGAATTAGATGCCTTAACCTTAAAAAGTGCTGAAGTAGATGCTTTACGTGAAAAAATGCAAGACGCCAATGATCTAGGTGTAGAGCTCACCAAAGAAAGTACAAAAACAACGCCAGATAGCGCGAAAATCACCGAACTCCAAAACAAAGCGACTGAATTGCAGAAATCGATCATTGCTGACGTAACGGCTTTAGAAGCAAAAGTCAAAGCAGCTCCAGCGTCTTAATGACCTCCCTACCCTTTAAAGCAAGCCTTGGCTTGCTTTTTTGTTGCGATCAATCCACAAATGGGCGTGACTTTGTCGAACGCTTCCAACACAATAAAATGCACATCGTATAAGGACACGTAAATGAGCACTTCAATTTATAATATTCCTGTCAAAACCATTCAGGGCGAAGACATCAACTTAAACCAATACCAAGGTAAAGTTCTCTTGGTGGTGAATGTGGCATCTAAATGCGGTCTCACACCGCAGTACGAAGGCTTAGAAAAACTCTATCAAGACAAAAAATCACAGGGTTTAGAGATTCTAGGTTTTCCTGCGAACAATTTCTTGGCACAAGAACCGGGTTCAGACGCTGAAATTCAAGAATTCTGCTCTTTAAACTATCAAGTGGATTTCCCGCTTTTTTCAAAAATCTCGGTTGCTGGGGATGATAAGCATCCGTTATATGAAACGCTCACCCAAGCGGTGCCTGAACGCATTGGTGAAGGCCCTTGGTGGAAAGACTTGGTGGACTATGGTTTAACACCGAACGAACCACCTGAAGTGCTGTGGAACTTTGAGAAATTCTTAATCAATAAAAATGGCGAAGTGGTTGCGCGTTTTGCACCGGACATTACGGCCAATGATCCGCGTATTGTCGATGCCATCAATGCCGAATTGGCCAAATAAGCCTGAAGCTGTTTATAAGCAGTCGAATTTAACGGCTGCTTATATTTTTATTTTTTAAATGAGTAATGACACTCGAATCGATTCGATCTTCATGATTTCTTCTTTATTTTGATAATTTTACAACACTTCATTCACGATCAATCAAACACTTCACTCTATGATGCATCTATCCGCTCAAGACAACCCGAAGTGAAGCTCATGAATACATTTATAAAAGCAGCAGTTTTATCTATCTCAACCGCATTGATTGCCCTGCCTGCACTAGCAGCACCACAAGAACAACATCAGCAACATCAAACCGCTCAGTCACATGGACATGCGCAAAAGCACACATCAAATGGACATCAACAACCAACCCATGCCACTGTCAAAAAAGCCAACCGTCCATCTCAAGACTGGAAAGCAGGTCAAAAACTCCCAAGCGCTTACCATAGCAATGCCTATAAAGTAGATCACCAAAAATACAAAAAACTCAGCAAACCCGGTAAAAACCAACAGTGGATTAAAGTGAATGGCGACTATGTACTGACAGACATTCGCAATCATTCCATTATTAAAATCATTGCTGGTTAAACTACTGTAAATGAAGAGTGCTCAAGCACTCTTTTTTTTATTTTAAAAAGTTTTGTTATGACTTTGAAACCCAGCATTTTATCTACACATTTTGCCCTTATATTAAAAAACACATAGCCCAATATTGATTTGATGATGAAAAAGCTTTTACAAAACTTAGTTCTTCCTTTTGCACTGTTTAGTTCAGGCATTCTACTCATTGGCTGTGAGCAAGCAACAGAGCCGAATCAGCAAGACATCCAGACTGAGACCTCTGAGCAAAACCAATCTGCGAATACACAAAGCCCTGAAAAAGCTGAACTGAAAAGTGGCAACATGCTCTATATCGTGCGTGATGTGGCAGATATGCAATTAAAAGCAGGTGAATACGTCACTCAGCTGCAAGAAACCCAAAGTGACTTGCAGGCCGCAATTGAACAGCATGATCAACAACAGTTGCAACACGCCGCGACAGCTTTGCAGCAACAGCTCACAGGTTTCAATAATGCCTTGAATGGCCTGAATCTTAAAACACAAGAAATCAATGATATCCGTGAAAAACTACTGTCTGCCAACCAACAAGTTTTAGCTTCGCCTTTTTTAAATGGACAGGTGGATTTCAGCCAAGTCGACTTTAAAAAGATGCAACAGCAAATGGGTACAATCCAATCTGAAATGTTGAAATTGGCTGCAATGATGATTCCTCAGCAAGCTGAGAATGATAGTTCAAACACAAACCAATCTTAAAACATTTAAATAGTGGTGCTTTCAACAATAGAGTAGGAGAAAATGACTACAACCGTTTTTTCCTACTTTGATTGAGGCACGATTTCACACATGCAGCTGATTATTTTTATGGGCATCCAAGCTTCGGGAAAATCGAGCTATTATCTGTTGAATTTGGCACATAGCCATTTGCGCATCAACCTCGATATGCTGAAAACACGGCATCGTGAAAAAATCATTTTTGAAGCAGGACTGGCCTCAAAAACCAAAATGGTGATTGATAATACCAACCCTACGTTAGCCGATCGGGCGCGTTATATTGCCAATGCTCAGGCCGCAGGCTTTGAAATTGTTGGCTATTTCTTTGAGACTGAGCTTAAAGGTGCACTGGAACGCAACCACTTAC
Organism: Acinetobacter sp. SwsAc2; assembly: GCF_013391465.1. Taxonomy (NCBI): domain Bacteria; kingdom Pseudomonadati; phylum Pseudomonadota; class Gammaproteobacteria; order Moraxellales; family Moraxellaceae; genus Acinetobacter; species Acinetobacter sp. SwsAc2. The sequence goes on from NZ_JACBEZ010000043.1 coordinate 11,251, forward strand.
GTGAAGGCAAAGCCTGCATTCCCGAAGTCGGGATCAGAGCCACCGCTCAAAAATTTGAACTACCACACTATGCTGAAGGCTTTGATGCACTGTATAAAGTTCGTATTCTTGGGCAAGGTGAATTTTCAATTTTACCCATACAGATTTGAAGCTTTAATGAAAAAACATTAACTATTTCTCATTTTTAGGCTACCATGTACAAATAAGAAACACAGAAAAACATTTTTATAATGAAAAAAGTCATTCTTGTGATCGCCTGTTTAGCAATCATCGTCTTTGGCGGGATGCACTTTTTAATGCCTGAAAAAACCACGCCACACTTAACACAGTTTTTTTCTAAAGAGCATAAAGAAGTTCAACGTATTCAGGACTGGCTCAAATACAAACAACAGCAGCAGTTACTTTTGGTCGATGTTGTAAGCCCTGTCAGCCCCAAACAACAAGGCGCTTATGCTGAATACATCAAACAAAAAATTGAGCTCAACCAGCAAAATATTCAACGCCTTCAGCTTACTCGCTATCAAAGCAAAGCGTTTAAAGAGCTACAACAGCTTGAAATTCATGCGCTAGAGCAATGGAATACCTTATTTCAAACGCATATTGTAGATGCCTTCATTGAACAGCAACATTTCACTGAAATTCCAGCCGAAGAATACCAACAATTTGATGCTGAAGCGCGCTATGCCTTACAAAAGCAAGAAGTTTTGGTTCTCGAACACTTACAACAATTGCTGCAACACAACAGCCCATATCTGTCTGACATCGATCATAGCCTGCTCAGCGATTGGCTTTATTACCAACTGATGCAACATGAAATCCATCCGGTTATCTCTGAATGGTTGGAAGTCGAAACAGATATGCCTCGACGAAGCCGTCAAGATGCAATGCAAGACTTAAGAATTTATAAACGGTTTAACCCAAACACTGATGAATATAAGTACATCATGTCACTCGAAACACAGCTTTGGCATGCCGAACATCCATCTTCAAATTTGCTTGCACAACCATCCAATACCATGCCCAATTCGGATATCGAAATCGATTCAGAGATTGTGATTCCTGAAGATGAGCCTCAGGTTGAACAAATTAAAAAATTGATCGCGACGCAGCACGATACCGTTAGCCGCATGATGTTCAGCCAATTGCGTCAGAGCTTTTTAAAATAATTTTAAAACAATGCCTTAAGCTCATACCTCATCAAAATGAAGACTATTCCTGAGTTTTGCTCTGCGCTAACCAATCTCTAAAGGCCTTTTGCATAGCGTGACGCTCATATGGCTTGGCTAAACGTGCTTCCATCATTGAGAAATCACCTTTGTAAGCTGCTTCAATCATGGCTTTGGTCAGCTCCTGAATGCTCGCGCGACCCCTATGTTCATATTGTAATATTTCTTCTGAAGTCAGCACCAAGTCCCAACATGACACCACTGAGCTCATATCGACTGCTATACTCAGATAATAATGCTCAAAATCTTGGTAAAGTTCCCAAAAGTGGGATTCATGCGCAATCAGGTTCATCTTCATCTTCGCTTACAGAGAAGCTTTCAAAATATAACTTCTGTTGAATAAAAGATATGCAACTTTAGATAGCTATGTCCTTGCTTAACGAAATATATCAAGCATAGGAGCATTGATTCAGATGAGTTTTAAAAATTGTGTATTCAAAATATTCTACAAGCAAGCGTACAGTTAAAAGACGAAGCACTATCATGCAAAAAAAAGATTGCTCGTATGCAGCAGACCAATCCAGTCCATTTGAACAATGAGAACTAAGAAACCAACAAACTCATTATGAAATAAGCAATTGACGCATTTTTATCAACAGACATAAAAAAAGCCACCTTTCGGTGGCTTTTTTTAATCTCAAACCGTCTCTTATTGAGCGCGGTTTTTGATTTTGCGGATGGTTTCCAACTGAGCAGCAGTTTCTGCAAGAGCAGCCAAAGCAGCAGCCGAGTCCAAGTCGCTCTTTTGATTTGCAAGCAATTGTTCAGCGTGTTTACGCGCTTCAAGAATTGCTGCTTCATCTAAGTTTTCTGCACGGACTGCAGTATCTGCAAGAACCGTAACAACATGCGGTTGAACTTCTAAAACACCACCAGATACATAGATTAACTCTTCTGTACCGTTTTCAAGCAGAACACGGATTGTACCCGGCTTGAGTAAAGTTACTAGTGGCGTGTGACCAGGCATAATACCTAATTCACCACCAGCACCTTTAGCAATTAGCATCGTTACAGTGCCAGAGTACAAAGACTCTTGAACACTTACAACATCACACTGCATAGTCGACATGAGAATCTCCTAAATTAGGTAACTAATTAAAGTTTCTCAGCTTTAGCAATTACTTCGTCAATACCACCAACCATATAGAACGCTTGTTCTGGAATGTGGTCATATTCACCAGCTAAAAGACCTTTAAAGCCACGAATCGTTTCTTTAAGCGGTACAAGTTTACCAGGAGCACCAGTAAACACTTCAGCTACGTGGAACGGTTGAGAGAAGAAACGTTGAATTTTACGCGCACGGTAAACAGTCAACTTATCTTCTTCTGCAAGTTCGTCCATACCAAGAATCGCGATGATGTCTTTCAATTCTTTATAACGTTGAAGAACGTTTTGAACTGAACGAGCAATCTCGTAATGCTCAGCACCCACTACTAGTGGATCTAACTGACGTGAAGTTGAGTCAAGTGGATCGATCGCTGGATAAATACCAGAAGATGCGATGTCACGGCTCAATACTACAGTTGCGTCTAAGTGAGCAAACGTAGTTGCAGGCGATGGATCTGTTAAGTCATCGGCAGGTACGTATACCGCTTGGATTGACGTAATCGAACCAGACTTAGTCGATGTAATACGTTCTTGAAGAACACCCATCTCTTCTGCAAGTGTCGGTTGGTAACCTACTGCAGATGGCATACGACCTAGAAGTGCTGATACTTCAGTACCTGCTAGTGTATAACGGTAGATGTTGTCTACGAACAATAGTACGTCACGGCCTTTGCCGTTTTCGTCTTTCTCGTCACGGAAGTACTCAGCCATAGTCAAACCAGTCAACGCTACGCGTAAACGGTTACCCGGTGGCTCGTTCATCTGACCGTAGACCATTGCTACTTTGTCTAGAACGTTTGAGTCTTTCATCTCGTGATAGAAGTCGTTACCTTCACGAGTACGCTCACCAACACCAGCGAACACAGATAAACCTGAGTGCGCTTTAGCGATGTTGTTGATCAACTCCATCATGTTTACAGTTTTACCAACACCGGCACCACCGAACAGACCAACTTTACCACCTTTAGCGAACGGGCATAGTAAGTCGATGACTTTAATACCAGTTTCTAAAAGGTCAGTAGAAGCTGCTTGTTCAGCATAAGAAGGTGCTTGACGGTGAATCGGCAAACGCGCTTCAGTCGCAACTGGACCAGCTTCGTCGATTGGGCGACCAAGAACGTCCATGATACGACCCAAAGTCGCTGTACCCACTGGTACAGAGATTGGAGCGTTAGTATTCGTTACGTTCAAACCACGCTTAAGGCCTTCAGTAGAACCCATTGCAATAGTACGAACTACGCCATCACCAAGTTGTTGCTGAACTTCTAATGTAGTTTCAGTGCCATCAACGTGGAGAGCGTCATAGATCTTAGGAACGCTGTTACGTTCAAACTCGACGTCGATAACCGCGCCGATGATCTGAATGATACGACCGCTACTCATTGCTGTCTCCTCAATTCAAAATAATGTTAAACGGCAGCGGCACCACCAACGATCTCAGAAATTTCCTGAGTAATCGCGGCTTGACGCAGCTTGTTATAAATAAGTTGTAGGCTCTTGATCAAATCACCTGCGTTGTCCGTTGCAGCTTTCATTGCAACCATACGAGCTGACTGCTCACACGCGATGTTTTCGATCACGCCTTGATATACCACAGACTCGATATAACGAACCAATAAGCCATTTAAAAGCTCTTCAGCTTCAGGCTCATAGATATAATCCCAACCGTATTGACGGTTAAGGGTCTTGTTTTCTTCAGCAGTTGCTAAAGGAACAAGTTGTTCGATTTTTTGATTTTGAGTCATGGCATTGACAAAGCCGTTTGACACCAGATAAATACGATCTAACTCGCCTTTATCAAATGCGTCTAACATCACCTGTACAGAACCAGATAACTGTTCAAGGCTTGGTGTATCACCGACATTTGTCGTAGCACCCAGTACTTTACCGCCGTAGTTTTTAAAAAACGAAACCGCTTTTTGACCAATTAAAGCAAATTGAACTTCAATTGACTGCTCTTGTTGCTGTTGTACGTGTTTAACCACTTTTTTGAACAAGTTAATGTTCAAACCACCAGCAAGGCCACGATCTGAAGACACAATGATATAGCCAACGCGCTTAACCGGGCGTTCAACCATATAACGGTGTTTGTATTCAGGATTCGCTTGAACCAAGTGAGCAATTACACGGTGCATATTTTCGGCATACGGACGGCCTTGAGCCATGCGCTCTTGCGCACGACGCATCTTAGAAGCTGCTACCATCTGCATCGCGCGAGTAATTTTCTGCGTGCTTTTGATACTAGCTACTTTGGCGCGAATTTCTTTTAAATTTGCCATACGCTTAACCTAGTATTCGAAGGCCCTTTCGAGCCCTCGAAGGTTGATCCGTGAACCAAACCAAAACTAAATCCAACTGAAGTTGAAATTAGTAAGTTTGAGTCGCTTTAAAGCTTTCAATACCTGCTTTGATTGCAGCTTCGATGTCTTTGTTGTAATCACCAGTTTCATCGATATTTTGCATTAACGCAGCATTTTCTGAACGGAAGTAAGAGATTAACGCAGCATCAAAGTCTACGATTTTCTTCACTTCAACGTCAGCCATGTAGCCTTCGTTAGATGCATAAATTGAAACAGCTTGGTCAGCAATTGAATATGGAGCATATTGTTTTTGCTTCATTAATTCAGTTACACGTTGACCATGTTCAAGTTGCTTACGAGTCGCTTCATCAAGGTCAGAAGCGAACTGAGCAAACGCTGCCAATTCACGGTATTGCGCCAAAGCAGTACGGATACCACCAGACAATTTTTTGATGATCTTAGTCTGCGCTGAACCACCAACACGAGATACAGAGATACCCGCGTTCACAGCAGGACGAATACCTGCGTTGAATAATGATGTTTCAAGGAAGATCTGACCGTCAGTGATCGAAATTACGTTCGTTGGTACGAATGCAGATACGTCACCCGCTTGAGTTTCAATGATTGGTAATGCAGTTAATGAACCAGTTTGGCCTTTAACTTCACCATTCGTGAATTTCTCAACGTAGTCAGCAGAAACGCGCGAAGCACGCTCAAGAAGACGTGAGTGAAGATAGAATACGTCACCTGGATACGCTTCACGACCTGGTGGACGACGTAACAATAATGAAATTTGACGGTAAGCAACAGCTTGCTTAGACAAATCATCATAAATGATTAGTGCATCTTCACCGCGGTCACGGAAGTATTCACCCATTGTACAGCCAGAGTATGGAGCCAAGTACAACATTGCTGCTGGATCGGCTGCAGCTGCTGCTACAACAGTGGTATACGCCATAGCGCCAGTTTCTTCTAGCTTGCGCACAACGTTAGCAATAGTCGATTGTTTTTGACCAATAGCTACGTATACACATTTAATGCCAGAGTTTTTCTGAGCGATGATCGCATCGATCGCCATCGCTGTTTTACCAGTTTGACGGTCACCAATGATCAACTCACGCTGACCACGACCTACAGGGATCATTGTATCTACTGATTTATAACCAGTTTGTACAGGTTGATCCACTGATTGACGCCAAATTACGCCTGGTGCTACTTTTTCAACAGCATCAGTTAATTTTGCATCAATTGGGCCTTTACCATCAATTGGGTTACCCAAAGCATCTACTACACGGCCTAAAAGTTCTGGACCAACCGGAACTTCTAATACACGACCTGTGCAACGCGCTTTTTGACCTTCTTGAAGGCTTAAGTAGTTACCTAAAACAACGACGCCCACTGAATCCTGTTCTAGGTTCAGTGCCATACCGTATAAGCCGCCGTCGAATTCGATCATTTCACCGTACATTGCATCAGCAAGGCCGTGAATACGCACAATACCGTCGGAAACCATAACAATGGTCCCTTCGTTTTTAGCGGTCGCGCTGGTGTCCAGATCGCCGATACGCTGTTTAATGAGCGCACTGATCTCGGATGGATTCAGTTGTTGCATTGCGCTATACCTCAATCTTTTTAAAGTTCAGTCTTCATATGCAATTAAGCAAGAAGACGAGTCCGCATTTTTTCTAGCTTGTTAAGCGCAGAATCATCTATCACTTGGTCGCCTGCACGAATAACAACACCAGCAATAAGCTCTGGTTTAACTTCTACAGAAACATTTACCGCAGCTTCGAATTTTTTCTCTAAAGCATGTGCAAGTAATTGTTCTTGTACAGAAGTCAATGGGAATGCAGATTCAATCACTACATCCACAGTATTGTTATTCTGTGATTTGAGCTGCTCGTATTCAGCAGAAATTTCAGGAAGAAGCGCCAAACGGTTGTTTTCAGCAAGCAATGTCAAAAAGTTTGACACTGCTGCAGTTTGGTCTTCGCCTAATACTTTTGCAAAAAGACTTACCTGCTCAGCAGGAGTAAGCTCAGGGCGAGTTAAGAAAGCTGAAAATGCTTCGTCTTGCACCGCAGCACTGAGCAAGTTCAATGCAGATGACCAAGAGTCAGTTGCATTTTGCTCAGAAGCGTAAGCAAATGCTGCTTTAGCGTACGGGCGTGCCAACGTCAAGAGTTCAGCCATAATCCGCCTCTCTTAAAGTTTAGCAGCCAGCTGAGTCAGCATGGCATTGTGAGCTTCAGCATCAACTTTTTGGCTAAGAATTTTCTCAGCACCTGTTACTGCAAGATCAGCAACTTGTTGACGTAATTCTTCACGAGCAGAATTGATTTCTGTATCAACAGCTTCTTTTGCTTGTTGACGAATACGCTCACCTTCAGCTGACGCTTGAGTACGAGCTTCTTCTACCAATTGTGCACCGCGACGGTTCGCTTGTTCGATCAATTGAGCCGCTTGCGCTTTCGCTGCATCTAATTCAGCTTTCACTTGAGCTTGCGCATCCGCAAGATCAGCTTTTGCTTTTTCAGCAGCGTTTAAGCCATCAGCGATTTTACGCTGACGCTCACTAATCGCATTGATTAGTGGTGGCCATACAAATTTCATGCAGAATGCGACAAACATCGCAAATGCAATCGCTTGGCCAATCAATGTGAGGTTGATATTCATTGCTATTCCTCAATAGTTTAATTTAGGAATTAAGCCGATTAACCTACAAATGGATTAGCAAAGATGAAGAACAAGCCAATACCAACACCGATCATAGGCACAGCATCAAGAAGACCCGCGATTAAGAACATACGAGTTTGAAGTTGTGGAGCCAATTCTGGTTGACGTGCAACAGCTTCAAGGAAGCGACCGCCTAAAAGACCAAAACCAATCGCAGTACCTAAAGCACCAAAAGCGATCAAGATAGCAGATGCAATTGCAACTAGACCTAAAGTGAGTTCCATGATAATTCCTCAGAGGTTAGGTTTATACCAAATTAAATTAAAAAATTGTGCGCCCAACCATCCAGTGATAGTTGGGCATTACCATTAATGCTTTTCGCTTGCCATGCTCAAGTATACGATAGTCAGCATCATAAAGATGAATGCTTGTAGCGTGATAACAAGAATGTGGAAGATCGCCCAAGGCACAGACAACACCCATTGGATCCAGAACGGTAATAATGCGATAAGGATGAAGATTAACTCACCTGCATACATGTTACCGAAAAGTCGCAGAGCCAATGAAACTGGACGTGCAAGGAATGTTACTAATTCAAGAATTAAGTTCACTGGAATCAATAACGCTTTTGCAACTGGGTTACTTGGGTTAAATGGGTTAAGTGCTAATTCGCCAACGAAACCACCAATCCCCTTTTCGCGAATACTGTAGAACAAGATCAATACAAATACAGACAAAGACATACCTAGGGTAATGTTTGGATCTGTAGAAGGTACAACCTTGAAGTAAACGTGATGAGGATCCATACCAAATACACTTGCACCAATCAGTTGAGCTGTATACGGAATAAAGTCAACTGGGATTAAGTCCATTGCGTTCATGAGGAAAATCCACACGAAAATGGTCAATGCAAGTGGCGCAATTAAGCGTGATTTGCCATGGAAAGTGTCGCGAACACTTGAGTCCACAAACTCAATGATCATTTCAATTGCAGACTGGAACTTGGTTGGAACACCAGAGTTTGCAGCTTTCGCTACGCACCAGAACAACAAACAGAAAATCACACCAAGAGTGATAGACCAACCCATTGAATCCAAGTGAATAGCAGTGAACCCCATCTGTTGAGCTTCTTCAGCAGTCTCAGCCAACTTCCATGAACCGTCTGGCATTTTGCCATAAGTCATATTCGTCAAGTGATGCTTGATATACTCGGTCGAAGTAAGGGCATGTTCTTCAGCAGCCATAAATCACACCTGGTCAATGTCAAATACAAATAGAGAGAACGAACATCGCGTGCTGCTTGATATCTCGTTCATCTCCTAAAAAACTTTTCAATTTTTTGTAGTGCTTATTAAACTCGTTTTTGTTGACGCGACACCCAAAATGGAGCAACCCACGTCATGGTTTGAACGAGCATAAAACCACAAAACAACGCCACCGCTGACAACGGTTTGACATTGCTTAAAATTAAAATGAAACCAACAATCACAATTGCAAACTTACCCATCATGCCTTTATACATGTTCGCAAGAACTTGTTTAGAAGCGCGAGCTCCTGCTGCTCGAAACGACTGCCATGAAAAATAGCAAGTCGCAAGCCAACACACGAGCGCACCTAATGCTGCACTCAGGGCTGCGGTTGAGTCTTTCACGACCCAGCCGATCAAGGCTGAAACAGGAATCATACATGCTTGTAAGAGGACTAAAGCTTTCGCTAATCGTCGGTCAATCAAGCGACTAGTTCGGCTCATTATTTATTCACTCACAACAATCATGCTTGACAAGTTTAGCTGATGATTATTTTTAATCGCAGGCATTATAGAGTTACACCCCTGAACATGCAATCTTTTCCCGACCTAAGTCGAGTTTTTTTCTATGTTTAAATTGCTTTTAAACTAATCAATTATTGTTTATTTTTTGCGTTACTTTCGCGCATTTAGCACACATTTATGCACATGATCGGCCAATTGCTTCCATGCGCTGACAAAATCCCCTGCCCCAGTCATGCTTTCGTCAACGGCTTGGAAAACCAATGGGTTCAACTTTTGATATTGCGCTTGACTCGCATGCACTTCGGCCAAAAGGCACATCTTTGAATAAGGGCGGCTGTCATTTAAGTATTTGATTTGCGCAACCGTAGGTGCAATATGTGGGTCATCTGTCAAAGCACCTGCAAAGCGTAAGTTTAAAGGTCGCTCCAAGTATTGATAGGCATCATGAAAAGACCAATATGAGCGCGCTTGGGTACTTTGACTATATATAGCTGAAGCTTGCAACATTTTCTGAGCAAAGATTCTGGCATTGTTCCAGTAGCGCTCCTTATACTCAGGCATCTGCTGTGAACGCAGGCCTGCAATAAAGAAACCAATACGTACCGCATTGTTTGGGTCAAGCCAAACATGGGTATCGATGGTATTTTTTAAGGCATCACCACGGGTATTTCGTAGTGGTAAGGCATTGATAATGCCTGAATCTAAAATAGAAACTGCTTTATCATTGGGGGTCAGGAGTTTATCCAGCGGTGCTTCATGTGCTCGTCCCAACCAAATAACCAAGCCTGCATCCTGAATGATTTTACGATGCATTGGGGTCAAACTCACATCATGTCCAGATTGATCGGCCAACAATAAGGTTGGTTTTTCAATGCCTTTTGTCACTTCCTGTGCAATCAAGTAAATCGGCTGTGTAGAAACAACCAAGTCTTGCGTCCAAGCAACACTACTAAACAGCGCAAACGCAAAAAAAGCCAAGAAACGGGACATGGGGAGCAATCACTAGAAATACAATTAGTGTTATAATATAACAAATCGACAAAAATACCTATGCCTAATCGAAACTCTCTGCGCTTCATGTTAAGATTTAATGTCGTTTTTCTTTTATAAATTTTGCACTTGAGGTTTGTTATGAGCGCTTGTTCTCACGAACACCACCATGCTTTACATGATGTGCATGGTCATCACAACGTTGAGACGCGTTTGGCTGAAGCAGAAGTCTTATGCGCAGCAACTGGTGCGCGCCTAACCCCCTTAAGAAAAGAAGTCTTGGCATTGATCCTGAATGCGACAGGCCCAATGGGTGCGTATGACTTATTGGCTAAAATTAAAAGCAATGCCGACCGCCCTGCTGCCCCACCGACGGTGTACCGCACCTTAGACTTTTTATTAGAAAAGGGCCTCATTCACCGACTCACCTCGATTAATGCCTATATTCCGTGTTGCCATCCCCGTGAAGGCCATCAAGCCGCCTTTCTCATTTGCACTGATTGCAAATCAGTGACAGAGGCCTCTGCTCAAGGATTATTACAACAACTCGATGCACTTTCCGCAGCCGATGGTTTTACGGCACAACATAGCATTATTGAAATTTCAGGAATTTGTCAGCAGTGTCGCCACAAATAAACCTCGATCCTGTTCTGGTCGAACTCTCCCAAATTAGTGTTCGTATCGATGAACGCGACATTTTAAAGCATGTCGATTTTGTCTTACATGAACGGGAAATTGTGACCCTGATCGGCCCAAATGGTGCGGGAAAATCCACGCTCATTAAAGTGTTATTGGGTATTGTGCACCCTAATGCTGGCGACATTAAAACAACAAAGCCACTCAAGTTTTCTTATGTACCACAAAAATTTAATCCCTCACATAGCCTACCGCTTAGGGTGAAAGACCTTTTGGCTTTGGAAAAATGCGATCCTGTAATCAAGCAAGAAATTATCCACGATACGGGGATCAGCAAACTTGAAAATTCTAAAGTACAGCAGCTTTCAGGTGGAGAACGACAACGCGTTTTACTGGCTCGTGCGCTGTTACGTCAACCCGATATTTTGGTTCTCGATGAACCGATGCAGGGCTTAGACATTCAGTCTGAGGCTGAGCTGTACGACTATGTGCGCAGTTTACCTGCCAAATATGGTTGTGCTGTGCTCATGGTTTCACATGATTTGCAGTGGGTCATGCAAGGAACTCATCGTGTGGTGTGTTTGAATAAACACATTTGTTGTAGTGGCCTGCCTGAAAACGTGCAACAACACCCTGAGTATCAAGCTATTTTTGGTACCAACCGCGTGTTCTATCAACATCATCATGATCACTGCGCACATGGTGATAGTGCAATGCCTTGTCAGCATGACGCTCGCCCACACATTCACCCTGAACCGGAAGCTTAAGTCATGATGGAATGGTTACAACTGCTGTTGCCTGCATGGATTATGGGTACGCTTCTGGTCTTTTTAACTGCGCCACTAGGCTGTTTGATGCTATGGCGCCGCATGTCTTTCTTTGCCGACACCATGGCACATGGCACGTTACTGGGTGTCGCGATTGCAGGAGCAATGGCGTTGCCCCTGTGGATGGGTGTGGCTTTTATTGCGGGCTTGTTGGTGGCGATCCTTTGGGTTTTGCATGATCCACGGTTACCGAATGACGCATTACTCGCACTCTGTTCTGCGACCTTGCTCTGCTCGGGTCTGATGTTTATTCAACATATTCCAAGCTTAAGACCTGAGCTACTCAGCTATTTATTTGGTGATTTGCTCACGATCACATGGGCAGACCTGCCCGTTTTTGCCACTATTATTGTTGTTGCATTGGCAGTGCTTTATAAGAGTTGGCAGGCTCAAATTCAAATCGCGATCGATCCTGATATGGCCGTCAGTGAAGGTGTCAGTGCGAAATGGCAACGTTTGATTTTTATGTTGCTACTGGCTTTATTTACCATTTTAGCGCTTCGTGCAGTGGGTTCTTTACTGATGGGTGCCTTGCTTGTCATTCCAGCACTTACCGCTCGACTGCTTGCCCACTCTCCAAAACAAATGGTGATTTGGGCCTTTGTGATTGCGCAAACTGGGGTGACGGTTGGTTTATGGTCCAGTGCAGGGCTGAATACCTCTACAGGACTCAGCATTGTTTTAACCATGTCGATTTTGTTTGCGTTGATTTTTATCGCGCAGAAGTTTAAAAAACTGACATAAATAAATGAGCCATAAACGTTATTTTATCAGCGCATGTCTACTCGGACAAAAAGTCCGTTATGACGGCAAAGACTGCTTAGTCTCTCAGTTAGTTCAAGCTTTGCTCGATAAAAATTATGTCAGCTTATGTCCTGAAGTCAGTGCAGGACTTCCAACCCCGCGTCCCGCAGCAGAAATTCGCCACGGGTCAGGTGCTGATGTTTTATTAGGCCGCGCACAGATTTTTTCATCAGATGGTCATCAGATTAGCGAGGTCTTTATTCAAGGTGCTTACAAAGCTTTAGCGTTAGCGCAAGCCAATCACGTTACCCATGCTGTGCTCAAAGCCAATAGCCCATCTTGTGGCAGTGATGGCATCTATGATGGCTCATTTACTGGGCAAAAAATTGTAGGGGAAGGAATCACTGCCGCCCTATTTCGTCAGCACGGTATACATGTGGTTACCGAACAACAGTTTTTAGTAGAATTGACGCAGACTAAACTTACTGATGAACCAAACTAAGCAGTCCCACCGCACAACTGAACAATACTGCGAAAGTACGATTGAGATATTTTTGCTGTCGCGGTGATGTTAAGAGTTTTAAAACTTTCGCTGCTAACCCCGTATATCCTGCCATCACAATCAAATCAATCGTGACCATCGTGACGGCCATCACCGCATATTGACTCCACTGCGGTTTAGACAAATCCAAAAATTGCGGTAAAACTGCCAATAAAAATACGATTGCTTTGGGATTGCTCATATTGATCAAAAAGCCATACATCACCAATTTGGAGCGCGACTTAGTCGGTTGTTCTTGTTGAATGTCAATCGATTGGATGGGTGCCATCCATTGTAAATAAGCCAAATACAATAAATAAGCCACACCAAACCACTTCACAGCCCAAAATGCCCAAGGCGTTGTGGCAAAGAGCACCCCTACCCCAGCCGCCACAATACCGATTTGTACCAACAAGGCGAGTTGTAAACCCAGCACATTCCAATAACCATGCCGAAAACCATAGTTAAGGCCACTCGACATTGACGCAATGGCCCCTGCCCCTGGAGAAATACTAATGATCCAACATGCGAGTACAAAGCCAAGCCAAATTTGAAATGACATAGTGGTATTGAGAAAAAAATGACCTTTAGATTATATGATCTTTCATGCTTTTAGGGTTTATTATTCATCAATGAATTTATCACTTAAGGCTATGAAGCAGAAACTGCATAAGGCACAATAAGTACAGCCAATAGAAATAACAATTTTTTTAGGAGCCATGAATGACCGCCCAATCTGTAATTCTACCATTACCTTCAGATCATGCCCGTTTTATTGTTTTACGTTTAAAAGATTTAAGTATTGAAGAACTTAAAGAAAAATTAGAAGATTTATTTTCAACTCGTGATCGCCTTATTACCCAACATCCACATGCGCAGATTAAAACAGCTGTTGCTTTTGGCCCTGAACTTTGGGCACAACTTCATCCTACAGCGCCTGCAGGGTTTAAACAGCTAGAGCCCATTTATGGCTCTTTCAATATGCCTGTTTCACCTGCGGATGTTTTAATTCATATTGCGTCTCAGCGTACCGATATTTGTTTTGCCCTTAGCCAATCCTTCTTTGAAGGCATCCAAGATAAAGTTGATGTTTTAGATGAACGAGTCTGTTTCCGCAATTTTGATGGTCGAGATTTGACTGGTTTTATTGATGGTACTGAAAACCCGCAGTTCCCCGATGATCGTGCTGCAACGACTTTATTAAGTGAAGATGCAGGAGTATTCGCAGATGGCTCTTTTATCTTTGCACAGCGCTATTGTCATGATTTGGAAAAGTGGAAAAAATTAAAAGTTGATGCTCAAGAGCAAGTCTTTGGAAGGACAAAACTTGAAAGTATTGAACTAGATGATGACGTTAAGCCTGAAAATTCTCACGTTGCACGTGTCGTGGTTGAAGATGATGAAGGCGAAGAAATGGAAATCCTACGTCACTCGCTTCCTTATGGCGATGGTAAAGGTGAGCAAGGTTTATTTTTTATTGCCTATACGAAAGACTTAAGCATTATTGATGCGATGTTATTACGTATGTTTGGCACCAGTGGTGATGGAATTCATGACCGTATGCTTCATTTTGTGACTCCTGTGGACGGTGCTTATTATTTTGCGCCGAGCGAGGAGTTGCTGGAAGAAGTTTTGGAAGGGTGATAAAAATCCATATCTCTATACTTTAAAAGTTGAATATAAATTTTCTTTACTAAAAAATATTAAAAAGAAAGGTATATAATTACCTTTCTTTTTATTCTTATTTTTTTAAATCCAACAAGCCTGAGCTAACTATTTTATCATTTTCAGTACATGATGGCTGTATATCCATATCTAAAAAAGTATAACGGTGCAATAGTTTTTCCTCATTATTGTGCCCTCCCCAAATATTAAAATGTGAACCTTCCTGTGAAAAACATTCAGTTATAATATTTGGAATACTATTTCCAATTAGATCTACTCCTCTAATCTTTCCATTATTATACATAATTTGGCTTTGACTTAACTGAAAACCATAACCTCGAATAGAGGTTCGAGTTCTTTTATCAATATTATAAAAATAGTTAGGTTCATCAGTTACAAACGTTAAGTTTGAAACACAATCAGTATCATCCTTTTTAGTTGCTGGTTTCACCATATCATATTTAAATTTTTCATCTTCCTTATATATAATAATAACATCATTATTAATTGGTTTTTCACTTACAATACATGGCGAATTCAAACATGAGGTGCGACAGTTTGAAAAGTCTTATGATAATCAACAAGCTGAGCAAATTTCTCTAATGGTGTAAGCCAATCTAACGCTTTTCTAGGACGAGTATTCAGTGACA